>NZ_JBFODQ010000034.1:0-27180 GCF_040908355.1 Aeromonas sp. R2-2
TCACCGGTGTGGCGGATATGGACAATTTGCCAATCGCTGTTGAGGCTGCCGTTCGGGTGTTCGGTCAACGCGAAGCTTTGTCCCGGCAAGAGGGCTGCGCTGTTGGATTTGCCGCTGCCCGCTACCGCGTCATTGCGCAGGGCATCGAGCCGGTGTTGTGCAAACGCCTTGCCGCTCGGGTCCTGCTTGTAGCGGCCCGGATAGTCGAAGTGCTGGTAGGTATCGCGCTGATGCTCGAGCTCTGCCCCCTGCTTTTTATGGGAGAGGCCATAAGCCGGCGTCTTGAAGCTGTAGTCCTTGAGCTCCACATCCGAGGGGCGCACCGCCTCGCGGTAGTGGAACTGGCGCACATAGGGACCTTGTTCCAGCGAGCGGTTGCCGAGGTTGAAAAATAGCTCGGGGCCGGCGGTCAGGGCTGCCGCATCGTCAGCAAAGACGATGCGGTGCTTGCCTGCTTCAAACTCGTGGAAGTAGAAGAGCCCCTCTTCGGCTGCGAGGCGATTCACGAAATCGAGGTCGGTCTCCCGATACTGCACGCAGTATTCGCGCTGGGCGTGCTCGTTCTTGAGCGCAAAGGCGTAGTCAGTAATGCCGTGTTCTTGCAGCAGGATACTGAGGATTTCGTCGGGCTTTTGCGCCTGGAAGATGCGGGAGTTCTGGCGCAGGCCCAGCCGCCACAGGGCCGGTTTGACTTGCAGGCTGTAACGGGTGCGGCGAAAGCCGCTGTCCCCTTGGGCAAACTCGCTCACTACCCCGCATACGCGGCGTTGCAGCTCGCCGTTGTACCACACCATCAGCTCGCAGGGCTGGTCCAGCACGGCGCCAAAGTCAACATCAGGCTGGCTACTTGCCACCTCCAACTGCAAGTTGAACGGCCGGTTCAGCCCCTCATCC
This sequence comes from Aeromonas sp. R2-2, assembly GCF_040908355.1. Taxonomy (NCBI): domain Bacteria; kingdom Pseudomonadati; phylum Pseudomonadota; class Gammaproteobacteria; order Aeromonadales; family Aeromonadaceae; genus Aeromonas; species Aeromonas sp. R2-2. The sequence goes on from NZ_JBFODQ010000034.1 coordinate 895, forward strand.
AGCTGAAAACTGGCCACCACGAAGGTGCTCTCGGGCAACGCTCCCACCTTGACGGTAAATTGCAATCCGGTTTGATTAGCCATGGCTTTTCCCTCTTGTCACGGCCAAGCTGTGCCTGAGCCCTTGCCAACTCTCGCGCCCATACACTCCCTCGCCGCGCAGCCACGCTACCGCCCTCTCCGGTGCCGCAAGGGCCACCAAAGATAAGGGGGTTAACAGGTTACGAGCGGTTCGGGTCTGCATCACAGGACACCCTTTAGTGCTTTGCCATCCCTCCGCACTCACCGGCAGGGCATCAAACCCCGGCAGGGGGATGGCAAAACAGAAAAGCTCCAGCCAACCCGTTGGCCAGGCTGGAGAAAATGCACAGTACAAGAAGCCGGTTGAACAACCGGCTCAAAGACACATTACTACTTACAAGGAATACCAAAGTACCGAAGCAAGGCTTACGCCTCGATGGGCGCGCGCCAGTCGTCCGCACCGGAAGTACCGGCAACGGTGTGCTCCCAGTCAATCTTGCGGTAAGCCATGGAGACCTGGATAAGCTGGGTGAAGTCAGACTTCGCCGGGTCCTGGCAGTGCGGCATCTGGCAGTCGATGTCAACGATGGTGGCATCGGTCAGCACGGTAGAGAAGAAGTGCTCCTGCTTGCCTTCAACGGAGGTGCGGTACCACTTCAGGGTCACTTTAGGCAGCATCTCGCCGGAAGCCAGGGAGTTGTACATCAGCGGCACGGCTTTGTTCAGCGCAACGGTGAACTTGAACGGCTTGTGGACACGCTGACCAGCCGGCTGACCGGATTGCGGGTCGGTCGGGACAGTCACAACGTGCTGGAACTCTTGTACCAGCATCTCGTCTTCGTGACCTTGTACGAAGATGTTGCCGACGGAATCGGAGGTGAAGGCACCTGCGGTGATATTGCCCTGGGTTTTACCTTCGATGCTGATATAACATGGAGTTGGCATGGGTATGCTCCTAAATAGGTTGGTTAAACGAGATAGCACTCGACCAACCTTTAGCAGCGTCCATGCCATTTTTTTATTCCTTATTTATCAAACAATTACATTCCGCCAGTTCTCGCTCAACGCACATGGGTGCAATAAGTTGCGCAATGTCATCACACTCACTGGCAAAACTGACCTTTTCAGTAATTTCATCTACGTAATGAGCAAGCTTTTGCGTTAGGCAGCATCATGCACTGTTATCATCCACATTTTCGATTTGTGCCGTGTCAATGTTCAGCCTGACAATCCCCTGCATCAGTGCCCAGGATATCGCCTGATTTTTGCTGCTTGCCCCCAGCTTCTCTGCGATCCGCTCAAGATGGAAAGTGACGGTTCTGGGCTTGATCCCCAGGATCTGGGCAATATCGCTCACTTGCTTGCCTTCGGCGGCCCATTGGCACACCTCCAGCTCCCGTAGCGTCAGATCTTCCTGAGGAAGCTGCACGGCAAGACAAACACGGGTCACCGCCTCGAAGACATGCACCGCCAGCCAGCTTAAAAAGGGAATAGCCGTCAGCCACTGATGTTCGGTTCGTGGCGTACGAGTGATCAATGACAGCAAGCCAACATGGCCATTCGGCCCGTGCCAGGGAATCGTGATCCCGTCGCGCAGCCCCATCTCTTGTGCCTGCAGCATCACTTCCAACCCAGCGATGTCCTGCAGATCGCAACACTCGGTGATCAGGTTGGCCCAGAGGATGGGGGTGCTCTGCTTCATTCCTTTGCGCACTACGGGATCTACCGCAAAGAAACGCTGTTTGTCATAGGCCTGCACCCATTCGGCAGGACAGCCGTTGAAAATCCTCACATCAGGACGCTGAATCGAACTGGGAAAGATGAATCCAAGCCGGAAGTGGTCAAATCCCATCTGCTGGCTCAGAGTTCGCAACAGAGTCACTATGGTCTGCTCGTCAGGGGCCTCATTGAAGCGGGTAATCAGCTCAAGTGCATCGGCGGTGTCGAGAAAATAGTTCGATGTCGAAGTCAAAGGCGAGTCGCACCCATTGTAAAGAATTACTAAATATCATTAACAATGAATCAAATAGCATAATATCTCGCCAACACAAAGAAAAGGCGAATCCAACGAATAACATAGGGTGAGCGGGTCACCTCACGCCTGGCTACATGTATAAAAAATCCCCGCCTGTCAGGGCGGGGATCCGGTGCGGGCAACAGCTCGCGATCACTGCGTGTGTTGTCTTTTTAGAATACGTATTTGACCCGTGCACTCAGGTTGCGGCCCGGTTCGGTAAAGGTACTGACATCTGCAGCGGCATCTTTCCCTGCGAGACGATTATATGTGGTGTATTCCCGATCAAACAGATTGAAGAGCCCAACGTTGAGTTGCAACTCAGGCAAAGGATTAAACTGGGCATACATATCCACCGCCACCCAACCAGCTGACTTCATAAACTCCTTACCGTTTTCATCCTTACCGACCTTATCCATATCATCAGCAAAGCGAAGCGCGGTATTGAAATTCCAGAGCGCGTGTTCAAAACGCACACCGATATTTCCACTCAAAGGGTTCAGAGAGTTAATGTAGTTCCCATTTTGATCTTTTCCATTGATGTATGACAGAGCCCCCCAAGTATATATATCATCATCGAACCAGTAACCAAGTTTCAACTCAGCTCCATTGGTATTGACTTTATCCTTGTTGACATACTTAGTCACCATTGTCATACCTGTACGACCAAAGGATGATGTGTTTTCTGTATCAATAAAATCTTTATATTTTGCCCTGAACACAGAAATATCATAGTCAATTGTATCTGACTGGCCGCGAGCCCCGAGATCAATACCATCACTACTTTCTGGACGTAAGTCAGAGTTAGGGATAAAGACATGAGTAAAACCTGGCACACTATAACTATCAGATGCTAAAGACTCACTATATGTAGGAGCCCTGAAACCATGGCTATATTGCGCATATATATTTGCCAGCTCATGGGCCTTATATACAAGGCCAAGCTTTGGAGATAGTTCACCTTCCTTGATCTCTCCAAATGATGATTTACCGTTACTGGAAGTAGCTTGCAGTTCATAATGATCATACCGCATGCCCGGAGTTAGCTGCCATTTATCATTAATCGCGATATTATCAAAGAACCACACAGCAGCACGCCGCGTATCGCTATCCGGGAATGGGCTTCGGTTCGCTATTGCGCCACTCGGGTAACTGGTTTTCGTCTTCTCACGTTCTGTGGTTGATTTTTCATACTCAAGACCCCAAACAATGCTGTTTGCCCCCAAATGCTTGTCAAATTGTAGCTGTGCACCCAAGGCGTCTTGTAAAAACGTATTATGCTCTGAACTTCCTTTTGTTGTATTACCAGTATTTTTATTATTGCTCTGGTCAAATTTACTGATGTAAACCTTCGAAGAAACTCGATCTGTGAGCAGTGAGCTTACTTTAAGCTGGTGATCCAGCATGATGCGATAGTTTTCACTTTTCTCATCTTTCAGTCTCAAATCTTTAGCGTTATCAAACGGATCGGATTCTTTATCCTGATCGTAATAATCAAATGTCAGCTTCACCTGTTGCGCTGCTGATATATTCCATTTACTTTTGAACAAAACCGAACGTTCGATAATATCAAAGTCGTATAAGCTTGATTGGTAGTTCTGTCTGATACCACCATTACGTTGAGTGTAGCGCAATAGATGTTCAAAATCACCGGTACGCAATGCGGTTGTAAAACCGCCCATCCATTGCCCGTTTTCGGAGGCATAACCACTGGTCACATCAACATAGCTGTTTTTATTACGCAAAAAATCCGATGCATCTTTGGTCGTAATTGCAATAACCCCACCAATAGCATCCGAGCCATACGCAGTTGAAGCAGATCCTTTAACAATTTCAACCTGCTTGATCATGTCAGTATCGAAGTAGTTCTGTCCTACACCACCTTCGCTATAAGCATCGTTTTGACGAACACCATCGCTCACCACTTTGACGCGATTTCCACCCATACCACGCAATGAGAAGGTTTGACCATCAGTAGCATTATGGCTACCGCCATTCACGGTCACACCGGGTTCGTAGCGGAACAGGTCGGCGACGTTGGTGACGACCTGCTCTTCAATCTGCTTGGCGGTGATCACCGAGATGGGGCCGGAGACATCTTCCAGTTTTTGCTCCATCCGTGAGCCGCTGACGACCACGACTTCATCCGCCTTCTGGGTGGCAGCAAAGACCTGGGAGGAGAGACCGGCAGCCACGGCGAGGGCAACCAGAGAGAGTGCGTTATGATGGGTCACAGCGAATCCTTATTGAGAACTGTTATCAAACAGGCCGCATATTACCCGGCTCCCGACAAAGATCAACAAGAAACGAAATCATTCTCATTTGTTTTGAACCAAATTGGTTTTACACTGTCGCCCTGTGTTGCCCTTATTCTCTATTAGCCCCCCGAGATGCACCGGCATCCGGGCATATCAGCCGTGAGATCCCATGATTAGACGACTTCCCCTGCTCGCCCTGCCGCTGCTGCTGGCAGCCTGTGCCACCCCCACCCAACCGACCCAGTCATCACAGTTGCAGACGCTCTATGACTACCGGCTAAGCAGCGAGGGAGACGCAGACCTGACGCTGGAGCAAGCAATCGCGCGCATTGCCGACGCCGACATCATTCTGGTGGGTGAGCTGCACAGCCATCCCGCCGTGCATCTGTTGCAATCGCGCCTGCTGAGCGGGCTCTACACCGCAGGTCAGCAGCACGGTCGGCCATTGGCCCTCTCCATGGAGCAGTTCAGCCGCGCCGATCAGAAGACGCTGGATGCCTATCTGGCGAACCAGATTGGTGAAGCGGCCTTGATCCGCGAAGGCAACGCCTGGCCCAACTACCCGAGCGACTATCGCCCGCTGGTGGAGTTTGCCAAAGCGCACCAGATGCCGGTGATCGCCGCCAACGCCCCCAAGCCGCTGGTGAGCTGTGTCGGTCAGGAGGGGGCTGAGTGGCTCGACAAACTGCCCGCGTCGCGCCGCAGCCAGCTGGCCCGCCAACTGACGCTGGGGGATGATCCCTATCGCCAGAAATTTATGGCTTCCATGCACCACGGCGATGCCGACAGCAACGCCCGCCGCTTCGCCGCTCAGACCAGTTGGGATGACACCATGGCCGAGAGCATAGTGGATTATCTCGCCAAGCACCCGGGCCAGCAGATCATGCATATCGCCGGCAATTTCCACGTCGAGGGGGGGCTTGGGCTCGCCAGTCGCATCGCCAGCCGCAATCCTGCCCTCAAGGTAGCGCTGGTCGTGCCCCGTACAGATGAGACCTCTGTTGCAGATCGCGCAGCCGATGTGCAGGTAACCATCATGCCGCTGCCTAAGCGCTGGCAAAACAGTGACGAGATGAAGCAAGATATGGGCGCGCTGCATCAATCCCGCAGTCGTGACTGCAGCCAGTGGCTGCAACCCTAATCTTCCAGGAAACGGCGGGTAAAATATGGATGTGTTACTGATCATCGATGTGCAGCAAGGCTTGTTCAACGAGCCCCGTTACCGCCAGGAGCAGGTGCTGGCCAATATCAATCGAGCTGCGGCCCATGTCAGGCAGCAACAGGGACGGGTCATCTATATCCAGCATGACTCGCCCCCCGGTACCGAACTGGAACCGGGCACCCCGGGTTGGCAGTTGCACAGTGCGCTGCAACCGGCCAAGGGGGAGAGCCGGGTACGCAAGACAGCCTGTGACAGCTTTCTCGATACCGAGCTTGCTTTCCTGCTGGCCGAGCAGCCGGTCGATCGACTCATTCTCTGTGGCTGTGCCACCGATTTTTGCGTCGATACCACGGTGCGCAGTGCCGCCTCCCATGGGTACGAGGTGCTGGTATTGAGCGATGGTCACACCACCGCCGATCGCCCCCACCTGAGCGCAGCCCAGATCACCGAGCACCATCACTGGATGTGGCGCCACCTCAGTCTGCCGGAGGGGCGCAGTGTGACCCTGCTCACCACCGACGAGCTGCTGGCAGTAACACCCGCACTGCAGCCGTGCTAATCTGCGAGCCTCGCCTCGTTTCTCACTGGAGTCTGTCGTGCGCCTGTTGTCTGCCACCCTGTTGTTGATTGTTCCCCTGCTGTCGGCCTGCTCCAGCTTGCCCGGACAGAAGTATGACGGGCCGGAACCTCTTTTTCTGACCCACATCAACGAAGAGGGGAGCAAGCGTTTCACCTTTGAAGCCGCGCCCAACGACACCTTGCCACGCGGCCTCTCGGCAGCCCAGAGCCAACGGCTGCTGGAACAGCGGGAGGCGTTGCAGGAGAATCTGCTGACCGAGACCCTGGCGACCAAGCAGTATTGCCGCCAGGGCTACATAGTGCTGAGCCAGACCTCCTGGAAGGTACGGGGCGAGTGCAACGAAACGGCCACCGACGCCGATCGTCGCGCTTTTCCCAACAAGGCCAGCTGGCAGGATTGATCAGGCCTGATGAGATAACGCAATAAAAACGGGCAGCCCAGTGGCTGCCCGTTTTGTTATGACGGCTGTCGTGGTCGACAGGGATCGTCAGACCGGCGCATCGGCCGGGCTGGTGAGCTCGGCACCGTTGTCGATGCGCTTGTGCCCTTCCACCAGATGGACGAAATCCACCAGCTCGTCACCGGAGACTGCGAACGCCTGGCCGAAGCCCTTGACGAACAGCCCCTGCTCCGGCTTGAGGCGGAACAGTTTGAAATCCTTGAGGTTGGAGAGACCCTTGATGATCTCGCCAAAACGCCCCTCCAGCGCCGCCACCGCCTTGCTCCAGCGAGCGTCGTCACGGGCCACCACTTCAGCCACCGCATCGAAGGTCAAGCGCTTGCGGGCAAACAGCTCGCGGGCACCGCTCTCATCCTCGATCAGCATCAGGGATACCCGCGGCACCTGTTGCAAGTTGCGGGCGTGGCGGGCGATCTCGGAGATCAGCACATAGTAGCCATCTTCCTGCAGCACGAACGGGGCATAGCTGGCGTTGGGATTGCCTTCGCCATCGACGGTGGCGAGCTGCAGGGTGCGGCAGCTGTCGCGAAACTCGCGGATCTCCGGTTGCAGGCGGTTCTGCAGACGCTCCTGACGTTCACTCATGCTTTGACTTCCTCTTGAGAGTTGTGGCGCAGCGCCATAAAACGGGTGACCTGATCGTCCAGCAACTGGCGTTTCTCGTCGCGACCCAGATAGACCTTGAAAATGCAGCGGCCGGAGTGACCGAAGAACTGGAAGGAGTGCCCCTCCTTGCCCATGAACAGCTTGCTGACCAGCGCAATCCCCGCCACGTTGTCGAGCTTGAGATGACCATGCAGCTCACCGTCGCGGCCCATCAGGTTGTAGTAGCCGCGTGCGTCCTTGCCTTTCGGGAAGGGGGCTTTTACCTCGAAGATGGAACCTTCTGATTCGACGATGGTGGTCACCGGGCCCCAGTCGGCCAGATCTTCCAGCAGACCTTGTGCGCGATCGGCGGGCAACAGGGTCACCAGCTCGGCGGGCAGATGGCGAACCACCTCCCATTCGCTGATGGCAAGCTGGGCCGCCAGGGTGGACGGATGAACGCCGGGATCCTGCTCCAGCAGCGCGTGAATGCGTTGTGCAATGCTCATGTTTTCTCCCTCTGCGGGACCATACTGTCCCGCTGTTTATCATGGCGGCTACTCTAATAAAGCACCGAAACCAATGCAATTGATAATTGCTATCATTATCAGTGCATTTTTTCCAAAGCCTTGATATTCTCGGCGGCACACCCGTTTCATTCACCCCTTCGGAGGTTAGCATGGGCCGTCGTCTTGCCCTCGCCATCACCCTGCTCTGCAGTTCACTCTCTCCCTTCTCTACCGTTGCAGCCGACGGACAGAAAGAGCGTATCGTCAGTATCGGCCCCGCCACCACAGAACTCATTCTGGCCCTTGGCGGTGAATCGAGCCTGATCGCCACCGATGTCAGCAGCCCCTTGCCAAAAGGGTTGCCCAAGGTGGGTTATCACCGGGCGCTGGCCGCCGAAGGGATCCTGAGCCTCTCCCCCACCCGACTGGTGGGCAGCGACGAGATGGGCCCGGCCCCGACCCTGGATCAGCTGCGTCGTGCCGGGGTCAAGGTGGAAGTGCTGGATACCGCGCCGACCCTCGCCAACCTCAACCAGCGTATCGACACCCTCTCCAGCCTGTTGGGCGACAAAGCCGCTGGCGATCGCCTGAAGGCAGAGATCCAGGCTCAGACCGATCAGCTGGCGGCGCAAGCCAAACAGAACAAACCGCTCAAGGTCGCCTTCCTGCTGCTGCACAAGGGGCAACCCACCAGCATCGCCGGAGGGGACACCACAGCCAGCGCGCTGATTTCGCTGGCAGGCGGCATCAATCCGGTCGCCGAGTTGCGCAACTACAAGCCGGTATCCGCCGAATCCCTCATCGAGATGCAGCCCGATCTGGTGCTGGTCAGCGGTCGTGACTGGCAGCAATATGCCGACCCGGCCAAGGTGCTGGCCGAAGTGCCCGCCCTGGCTGCTACCCCGGCTGGCAAGCGTAACGCCATTCACGCCATCGACGGCCACGCCCTGCAAGGGGGCCTGAGCCTCAACTCCCTGCAACAGGCGAACCAGATCGCCCAGTGGATCAAGCAGGGGTCATGATGCGGTTACCCCTCTCCTGGCTGCTGGCCTTTACCACGGCCGCACTGGCACTGTTGCTGCTCGGTTCGCTGGCAACCGGCCCCATGACCCTCACCCTGGGTGAGAGTCTGCGGGCGCTGTTTGCCGGACAGGAGAGCGGGATTGAGTCGCACAAACTGCTGATCGTGCAGGAAATTCGCCTGCCGAGAACCCTGCTCTGCATCGCAGTGGGGGGGATCCTCGGGCTCTGTGGCGCCGTGATGCAGGGGCTGTTTCGCAACCCCCTGGCTGACCCCGGCATCATAGGTGTCTCCGGCGGTGCGGCGCTTGGGGCTGCACTCGCCATCGTGCTGCTTGCCCCTCTTGCACCACAATATGGCCAGCAGCTGCAAGCCACCATCGGGGTTGGTCTGCTGCCACTGCTCGCCTTTCTCGGCGGCGCGCTCACCACCACCCTGGTCTATCTGCTCGGCACCCGTGAGGGGGGCACCTCGGTCACTGTCATGCTGCTGGCCGGGGTCGCCATCACGGCGCTCTCCGGTGCAGTGATCGGCCTGCTCACCTATCTGGCGGACGATCAGATGCTGCGCAACCTGAGCCTGTGGCAGATGGGAACGCTGGCGGCAGGCAAACCGGCCGATGTGGCGCTGGCCCTGCTCACCCTGGCGGCCCTGCTGTGGCTCTTTATGCGCGATGCCAATCCCCTCAATGCCCTGCTGCTGGGGGAAGGGGAGGCTCGTCATCTGGGGGTCAATGTGCAATCCCTCAAACGTCGCCTGATCCTGCTCACCGCCGCAGGCGTCGGGGTGGCGGTGGCGGTATCGGGGATGATCGGCTTCGTCGGGCTGGTAGTGCCCCATCTGGTGCGCCTGCTGGCAGGCCCCAACCATGTCAGGTTGCTGCCGCTCTCGGCCCTGCTTGGCGCCGCCCTGCTGCTGGCGGCCGACATGCTGGCTCGCACCCTGCTGGCCCCGGCCGAGCTGCCGGTGGGCATCATCACCGCCCTGCTCGGCGCCCCCTTCTTCATCTGGCTGCTGGTAAAAGGCCGCCGCGCCCTGTGATACGGACTGTTATGCAACCACTCTCATCCTCACTCTCCTCCCCCCTGTTGAGCTGCAGCCGACTCAGCCTGCGCCGTGGCCAGCGCCAGATCCTGGATGGGCTCGATCTTAGTCTCGAGAGCGGTACCCTCACCGCGCTACTCGGCCCCAACGGGGCGGGCAAGAGCTCGCTGCTCAAGTGCCTGACCGGCGAGCTGGAATATGAGGGTTCCATCACCCTGTTCGGCGCGGCTCGCCAGCAGTGGGACAGCAGCCAGCTGGCCCACCGGCTCGGGGTATTGCCGCAAAGCTCCTCACTCAACTTCCCCTTTCTCTGCGAAGAAGTGGTCGCCATGGGGCGCTTGCCCCACAGTGAACCGGCGGCGCGGCGTGACGAGATTGTGGCGGCGGCCATGACCCATGCCGGGGTCGAGCATCTGGCCAAGCGGCTCTATCCCGGGCTCTCTGGCGGCGAGCGGCAGCGGGTGCAGTTTGCCCGGGTGCTGGCGCAGATCTGGCAAGCCCCCTCCCCGACCGAGCAGGCCGAGCAACCCCGCCTGCTGCTGCTCGACGAGCCCACCTCGGCGCTGGATCTGAAATACCAGCATCAGCTGCTCACCATGGCACGCGCCCTCGCCAGCCGCAATACTGCGGTGCTGGTGGTGCTGCACGACCTCAATCTGGCGGCGCGCTATGCCGACCGGCTGGTGATGCTGGAGCGGGGCAAGCTGATGGCCGATGGCACACCTGCCGAAGTGCTGACCCCTGAGCTCATCGCCCGTCTCTATGACTATCCGGCACAGGTGATCCACCACCCCGAGAGCGGCCTGCCGATGGTGGTGTGACAAATTCAGAGTGCGGTAACGGCAGGAAATACGCCATTCATCCCGAAAACTGCAGCGTATAAACCGGTTTTTCACACCCCATATCGCCCTGCTAACATTCATCATCGCCAGATATGTGGTGTGAATATCCTCACACTTTGCTCAGGCAAAATCCCCGCAGCATCTCCGTCTACTTATAATGGCGCCGCCTCACAGAAGGCATAACTCATTGATGCTACGGAATAATTACAATGAAGAATATCAACAAGACCCTACTGGCTGCCGCCATCTCCCTCGGGATGCTGGCTGGCTGCAACAGCGACAACGACTCAAAGGCAGCTGATCCCATGGTTCGTTTTGCCACCTTCAACCTCTCTTTTGACCGCACTGCCGCCGGTATGCTGACCGGTGAGCTGGCGCTGACCCGCACCGAGCAGGATGGCCTGCTGGCCCGCCTCGCCGAAGGGAGCCTGAGCGGCGCCACTGAAACCAAAGCCAAGAACGTGCAGCAGATCCGCAACGTGGCGGAGATCATCCAGCGCACCCGCCCGGATGTGTTCCTGCTCAACGAGTTCGACAACGACGGCAAAGGCGAGAGCACCGCCGACCTGAAAGCCTTCAACGACAACTATCTGGCTCACGCCCAGCACGCAGAGGTGACGGCCATCAGCTATCCGGTGATGCAGAACTTCGCCACCAACACCGGCCTGATGAGCGGTTATGACCTCAATCTGGATGGCAAGGTGAACAGCGGCCCCGACGATGCCTGGGGCTTTGGCAACTATCACGGCCAGTATGCCTTTGCGGTGATGTCCAAATACCCCATCGACACCAAGCAGATCCGTACCTTCCAGAACTTCAAGTGGAAGGATATGCCGGGCGAGCAGAACCCCATCATCGATGACTGCAACAATCCCAAGGTCAAGATCCCGGCCGGCCGCCAGTGTGGTGATGCCTGGTATTCAGACGCAGCCTGGCAGCAGTACCCGCTCTCCTCCAAGAACCATGCCGATGTGCCGGTACGGATCAAGACCGAGAAGGGGGAAGAGGTGATCCACTTCCTGATCTCCCACCCGACCCCGCCAATCTTTGCCAATGCGGCGCGCCACACCGTCAAACACAACCGCGCCGAGATCGCCTTCTGGAATGACTACGTCAAGGGTCTCAACTACATGACCGATGACAAGGGCACCAAGGGTGGGCTGGCCAAAAACGCCAAGTTTGTTATCGCGGGTGATCTCAACGCCGATCCGCTCACCGGTGACGGCGACCTGACCGCCATTCAGGATCTGCTAAACAACCCGCTGATGAATCAGGCCATCACCAATGGCACCCTGATCCCGGTCAGCGAAGGGGGCCCGGAGTGTGTCAGCAAGGGGACCGACTGCAAACGCAACCTCACTCGCCCCAACCCGGAACGCATCACCAACTCCAGCGTGCTGCAGCTGGATCACGTCATCCCCTCCGCCAACCTCAACGCGGTGAAGAGCGGTGTCTACTGGCCTGCCAGCTTCGAGGCCGGTTATCACCTGGTCTATGATGCGAAACTCGGCATCGCCAAGGGAGTCAGTTCGGATCACCGCATGGTGTGGGTCGATCTCAAACTCGACTAACTCTGCCATGACCCCGCTGCGGCGGGGTCTTTTATTGGCAATGGGTGGCGAGTTGACCACGGCCCATTAATCCACCGCTTGGCATTGAGTTATCCATCCATAACTCCTCCATGGCCGTTGAATGGGCCCTCCGATCACAGAACCGCCGCGCCAATGGTGGTAGCATGCCTCCTCTTGCCATCCGGCCGCACGGCGGCTCCGGTGGCCCTCCCTCCTCCGCTTTCACTTTTTGAGGACGTATCTGATGGAACTGCTTCTGCTTAGCAACGGTAAAGCCAACGAATTTCCGGGTCTGCTCGGCTGGGCCCGCGATCGGGTTCAAAGCCTGCTCGCGCGCAAACAGGTCAAGCGCATCATGCTCATCCCCTACGCGGTGATCCGCAGCGACTGGGATGCCCGCGCCAACGAACTTACCGAGAGCCTCGGGATCGAGACCATCAGCATTCATCACTTCGATGATCCGGTCGAGGCCGTCAATCAGGCCGATGCCATCTTTATCAGTGGCGGCAACACCTGGCGCCTCAACCAGATGTTGCATGAAAACGGCCTGATCGTGCCGATCCAGCGTGCCGTGCGCGAACGGGGCGTCCCCTATGTGGGCTGGAGCGCCGGTTGCAACGTGGCGACTCCGAGCATCCGCACCACCAACGACATGCCGGTTTGCAACGCCGCCGTGCTGCCCGCGCTGGGCCTGTTCCCGCTGCAAATCAACCCGCACTATCTGGATGCCAGCATCAGCGGACACATGGGCGAGACCCGCGACGAGCGTCTGGCTGAGTTCTGCGCCATCAACCCGAGCGAATATGTGGTGGCCCTGCGTGAAGCGAGTCTGCTGCAAATCACCGGAGAAAACGGCAGCGAGCGTCTGGAGTACTGGAGCGCCCGCGCGCAGGACTTCAAGATCTTCAAACATGGCCAGGAGCCGCAAGCCTTTATGGACGCGAGCCCACTGGCCGAGCTGACCCCCTTCAAGGTCGGCTGAGCCACGCAGAGCGCCCTGCCACTTGCCAGCGGATAGCTCGCGAAACCGTAAAAACAAAAGAGGGATGGCTTGGCGCCATCCCTCTTTTTTATCTTCATCTTTCAGCTGGTTGTAGTCTGATTACTCACCTTGCAGGGTCACCAGCACCTTGCGGGCGCCACCATCGACGCGATGTTCGCCAAGCCAGATCCCCTGCCAGGTGCCGAGCGCCAACTGACCATCGCGAACTGGCAGCAGCAGGCTCACCCCGAGCAGGGAGGATTTGATGTGGGCGGGCATGTCATCCGCCCCCTCATAGGTGTGGCGATAGTAGGGGGCATCTTCCGGCGCCAGCCGGTGCAGATGGGCCTCCATATCGCTGCGCACGCTGGGGTCGCAATTCTCGTTGAGGGTGAGCGAGGCGGAGGTGTGTTGCAGCAACAGGTGGGCCACGCCGATCCGGTAATCCGCCAGCATCGGCAGCTTGGCCACCAGCTCGTCCGTCACCAGATGAAAGCCCCGCGAACGGGGCTTCAGGGTCAACAGGCACTGCTGCCACATCAGACGTATTCCATAAAGACGCGGGAGGTGAGCTTGGTGATGAGTTCGTAGGGGATGGTGCCAATCTCGTCGGCCACCCGCTCCACCGGTAGCCCCTCGCCCCACAGTACCGCCTCGTCACCGGGCTTGTCGGTCGCGCCCGGCCCCAGATCCACCGTGCTCATATCCATGGAGACACGCCCCACCAGCGGCACGATGCGGCCGTTGATCAGCACGGATGTGCCGTTGGGCGCCATGCGCGGATAGCCGTCACCGTAGCCGATGGCGATCACGCCAAGGCGAGTATCGCGATCTGACACCCAGTTGGCACCATAGCCCACCGGCTCGCCCGCCTTGTGATCCCGCACCGCAATTAGCTGGGTCTTCAAGGTCATCACCGGCTGCAGGTCGTAATCGGCCGCCACCGTGTTGGGGAAGGGCGACACGCCATAGAGGATGACGCCGGGGCGAACCCAGTCGCAGTGGGAGTCAGGCCAGGCCAGAATGCCCGCCGAGTTGGCCATGGCCCGCTCGCCCGCCAGCGGTGCGGTCAACTTGCTGAACAAGTCGATCTGCTCGCGGGTAGTAGGCTGCTCCAGCTCATCGGAGCGGCTGAAGTGGGTCATGATGTTGAACGGCTGCACCACGTTCTTGCACTTAGCAAGGCGCTCGATAAAAGCGGGCATCTCGTCGGCACGCACCCCGAGGCGGTGCATGCCAGTGTCGAGCTTGAGCCAGGCCACCACGGGGGCTGGCAGCTCGACCTGCTCCAGCGCTTCGAGCTGCTCCCTGGTGTGAACCGCCGTCTGCAGGTTGTTGGCCGCCAGCACCGGCAGATCATCGGCAGAGAAGAAGCCCTCCAGCAGCACGATGGGCTTGACCACGGCGCAGGATCGCAGCATCAGCGCCTCTTCGATACGGGCCACCGCATAGGCATCCGCATCCACCAGGGTGCGGGCGACCGGCAGCAGTCCATGGCCATAGGCGTTGGCCTTGACCACAGCGATGATCTTGCAAGCAGGGGCGTGGCGCTTGACCACGGCGAGGTTGTGGCGCAAGGCCGCAGTATTGATTTGGGCAGTAGCCGCTTTCATGGTTTTCCCTTACGAGGGCACAAATGGTCTCCCCCTCATCGGGCCGAAGACCGCCACTCACTTATCGTCGTCGAAGGCCGGACCGGCATAATTGTCGAACCGGGAAAACAGGCCCTGAGCAGCAGCCAATGACTGGCTGTCGATCAGGGCAGTCGTGGTAATGACGAAACCGTCATCACCTTGGGTTTACATCAATAGTCGTCATCAAACGCCGGACCGGCATAGTTGTCGAACCGGGAGAACTGACCCTGGAAGGTGAGGCGCACTCTTCCGATAGGGCCGTTACGCTGCTTGCCGATAATGATCTCGGCAATCCCCTTGTCCGGGCTGTCATCGTGATAAACCTCATCACGATAGATAAACATGATCAAATCCGCATCCTGCTCGATGGAGCCCGATTCACGAAGATCCGAGTTGACCGGGCGCTTGTCGGCCCGCTGTTCCAAGCTTCGGTTCAGCTGGGAGAGCGCCACCACCGGGCACTGCAGCTCTTTCGCCAGCGCCTTGAGGGAGCGGGAGATCTCGCCGATCTCCAGGGTACGGTTGTCAGAGAGCGCCGGCACCCGCATCAGCTGCAGGTAGTCCACCATGATCATGGATAGGCCACCATGCTCGCGTGCCACCCGACGGGCACGGGAGCGTACATCGGTCGGAGTGAGGCCGGAGGCGTCATCGATATACATCTTGCCCTTCTCCAGCAGCAATCCCATGGTGGAGGAGAGGCGTGCCCAATCCTCGTCGTCGAGCTGACCGGTACGCACCTTGGTCTGGTCGATACGCCCCACAGAGGCAAGCATACGCATGATGATCTGCTCCGAGGGCATCTCCAGCGAGAAGATAAGCACCGGCTTGTCAGCGGTGAGGGCCGCATGCTCACAGAGGTTCATGGCAAAGGTGGTCTTGCCCATGGAAGGACGGGCCGCCACGATGATCAAATCCGAACGCTGCAAACCGGCGGTCATCTTGTCGAGATCGTTGTAACCGCTCGATACCCCGGTCACCCCGTTGTGCGGCGTCTTGAACAGCTCTTCAATCTTGTCGACGGTCTGCTCGAGGATGAGCTTCAGGGGCTGGGGCCCCTCGTTGGCGCTGGTGCGCTGCTCGGCAATCTTGAATACCTTGCTCTCGGCAAGATCCAGCAGATCGCCAGAGGTACGGCCCTGTGGCTCGTAACCCGCTTCGACGATCTCGTTGGCGACCGAGATCATCTCCCGCACCACCGCTCGCTCGCGCACGATTTCGGCGTAGGCGTTGATGTTGGCGGCACTCGGGGTGTTCTTGGCGATCTCCACCAGATAGGCGAAGCCACCCGCCTCTTCCAGCTGTTCGGAGCGTTCCAGCTCCTCCTGCAGGGTGATGAGGTCGATGGGGTTGCCCGCGTTGGAGAGGCGGGTCATGGCCTGGAAGATCAACCGGTGCGGACGGCTGTAGAAATCCTGATCGATCACCCGTTCGGCAACCCGATCCCAGGCATCGTTATCCAGCATTAGGCCGCCCAGTACGGACTGTTCGGCCTCAAAAGAGTGGGGAGGAACTTTCAGCTGTTGTGTCTTGGCGTCTTTTTTCGCCGTCACTTGCTCTGCCATACACATAAAAACCGCAGCGGGAAGGGGACGGGAATTTTACAAAAGAAAGCCAACTACGGCGAGCCCTATCTGGCGGCTCATACCATCATAAAGGGCCAAACCAGAGTCTGCTCTACCTTGACCATTTTGATTTTGCTTCGCATTTTGCGCTCCTTGCGACTCAATCTTCTGCTTTTCATCCGGTTTACTCCTCTTGTTTGACGCCGCATGGCGGCAACCTCGTTCATGAATAATTCATGCCAGAGGTGATATTGATGAATACAAGCTGCGACACAATTAGGGACAGGCAGCCTGCCATGCGCCTTGCTGAGCTTGCCAAAGCGGAGCATGCCCCACCCACAGACGAGAGTGAAAAGAGTCAAAATGAAAAAGATGCTGACCCTGTTTGCCGTGATCCTGGCCATTGGCCTGGGGGCACCTCACGCCGAAGCCAAGAAATTTGGCGGCGGCAAATCCTTTGGTAAAAGTTACAAAACTGCGCCGGCCCAGCCTGCGGCCAAACCGGTCGACAACAAGAATCCGACACTGAATGCCCAGACTCCACCGAAAAAGAGCGGCATGATGGGTGGCCTGCTGGGCGGCTTGCTGGCTGGCGGCCTGTTTGCCTACCTGCTGGGCAGCGGTGCCTTTGAAGGTCTGCAAGGAATGGACTTCCTGCTGATCGCCCTGCTGGCGCTGGGTGCCGTCTTCCTGATCCGTACCCTGCGCAAGGGCAAGGTCGCGACGCCACAGCCACAACAGGCGGCCTATGCGGGCTATCAGCCACCGCAATCCGCGGCCCCGCAGCAGTTTGAGCAGAGCAACAGCGCACCGCAAGCCACCGGCTTTGCCGACAGCGACGTGCCGTTCCGCCTGCCGCCGGGCTTTGACATGAACAGCTTCCTGGCCGGTGCCCGCGATCACTATCGCACCCTGCAAGAGGCGTGGAACAAGAACGATCTGGAAAAGGTGCGCGAGTACGTCAGCCCGGAACTGTTCGAGCAGCTCAAAGCCGAACGCGCCGAACTGACTGGCGACCAGCACACAGAAGTGATGTACGTCGATACCCAGCTGGTACGCGCCGACTATGGCAGCGACTGGGCCCAGGTGAGCGTGCGCTTCAGCGGCCGCTACATGGACCGTCAGGAGCAGGTCGAAGAAGACATCAAAGAGGTGTGGCACCTCGAGCGCGATCTGGCCAAGAACAATGCCCCCTGGCATATCGTCGGTATCGAGCAGCTGTAAGGTTTAGATTGTCACTACGCAAGAGGCAGCCCATGGGCTGCCTCTTTTCATTTCATACCCTCACCTGACCTCATACAGGCGATGGCTATCGTCATTGATGATTGAAGAGTTGTAACCGCCCCCAAACAACGACAAAGGGCAGCCACCGGCTGCCCTTTCGCATCACATCTGGGGTATGCACCCCGCTGACGAATCAGTTACACCCTTCGGTAGAGGCTGAGTTCAGATAGCTCACCTCATTGCCTGGCTGATAATCGGCCACGTTGATGGTCTCCTTGATCTCGATGAACTCTTTCAGCACGGCTGCATCCACCAAACCGGCATTGATGGTATCGATCTTCGGATAGCCGTCACCACCGGAGGCGCTGAAGCTCGGGATCGCGAAGCTGTAGGTTGCTGCCGGATCAAACGCCTTGCCACCGATACTGGTGATATTGACGCTCTTGGCCTGACAATCCACCGCCATGTTGATACCGCCAAACTGGGCATAACCACCGGTATTGCGGGTCTTGCTTGCCACCTGGCCCAGATAGGTCGCCAGATCGCTTCCCTTCATGACAGCCTTGTTGACCGTGTTGCCAAACGGGTGTACCAGCAGCACGCTGCGGTAGGTGATATCACCGGCCGGGATGCTGTCACGGACGCCGCCAGAGTTGACGATACCAAAGTCGACACCCAGCTTGCTGCTGGTAGCCGTGGTGATGAGGCGACCCAGGTTGGTCTGCTTGTTGCGAACCGAGTTGCGATCACCAACCAGCAAGCCATCTGCCGAGCCAATGACGACATTCAGCTCTTGCTGACCTTTCTCCTGATAACCCAGCAGGGTGTTATACAGCTCGGGATCCTTGGTGATCTCGTCCTGTACGAACTGCATCTTGGCCGGGTCCTTGGTCACGGCGCCGTTGGCATCGATCGCCTCGCCCTTGGCGTTGCGCTTGATCAGGTTGACCGGGATCAGGTCATAACTGGTCAGGGTCAATTTGCCATTCTGGTACTCAAACTGGGCACGGCCCACATACTTGCCCCACTCGTGAGCCTGCATGATCCAGGTGCCGTTTTGCTGGTCCGGTTGGCAGTTATCACCCGGTTTGAAATTGGCGTACTTGTTGGTGGTACCCGGTTCCATACAGACCGGATTCTGGGAGTGGCCACCAATGATGGCATCCAGAGTCCCTGCCGGCAGTGCACGAGCCATCTCTACATCGCCCGGCGCATTGCTGCCGTGCTGGCCATTCTCGTAATGGCCCATGTGAGTGATGGCGAAGACCAGATTGGCCTCCTTGTTACTGCGGATCTGCTGACCCAGTTTGGCCGCCTCGCTGGTCGGATCGCGGAACTCCAGGGTCTGAACGTTGTTGGGGTCAACCAGCTGGGCGGTATCCTCGGTGGTCAGGCCCAGTACGGCGACCTTGAGACCGCTCTCCAACTTGAACACCTTGTAGGGGTCAAAGTAGTGTTTGCCACTGGCCTTGTCGTAGATGTTGGCCGAGAGCATGGGGAACTGGGCCCACTTGCGCTGCTTCTCCAGTACGCTGAGGGGGTTGTCGAATTCATGGTTGCCCACTGCCATGGCATCGTAGCGAATGTTGTTCATCGCCATGAAGTCAGGCTCGGCGTCCTGCAGATCGGACTCCGGCACCCCGGTATTCACATCACCACCGGAAAGAACCAGTACGTCACTGCCAGCAGCCTTGGCATCGGCACGCAGCTGCTCGACCAGAGTCTTCTGGGCAGCCATACCATACTCATTTTCAGCGTTGTGCCAGAAACGGCCGTGGGTATCGTTGGTGTGCAGGATGGTCAGTTTGCAGACATTTTCGGTGCAGGGTGCAACGGTGTCATTGGTCGAGGTATTACAGCCAGTCAGTGCAGCAAGCACTGCCAGTGCCACGCCGCCTTTGATAAAGTTATTATTCATTTCCATATCACCTTGATTGTTTTGTTATTTATCAACCCTGTCCAGCGGGTCGGGCGTCAATATAACAAACAACAGATGACCGTTTTTCATCGATGACTCACAAATTCTGCTAATTGTGATCTTCGGCCCAACATCCGGCTTCCTGCTGATTTATCAAGTTTTTTGTTGAGCAGTCACTCACTTGCTCCCCTCCCGCACCAAGGAGGCGCCACCCGGACGCGCCTTTATGGCATACTCCCCAGCCAGCCATGTCCGAGGAGATGATTTGATGGCCAAGTACGACAAGATTTCCCCCGAGACCCAGCAGGAGGCGATGAAAATTGCCCGTGCCAACCAGAAGCCGGGGCAGACCAAGGAGCAGACCCAGCTTATCGCGCAAGGGATCCAGAAAGGCATCGACGAATACAAGAAACAGATGAAGGCGCGGGCCCGCGAAGCGAGCCGCCAGAAAAAATTGCAGGCCAAAGCCAGGCAGCCACAGGCGGCGCCACAAACCGAAGAGCAAGACGATCAGCTGGAGCTGGTTGAAGTAAGCCATCAGCATCCCCAGCCCTGGATCTTGCTGGTGCTGAGCTGGCTAGGATTTGCTACAGCCTGGTTCTGGTTGCACTAAGACGCGCTAGCAAACCTTTATCCGGGATCCTCTTCACAGCCCGGACCCGAGCTGCTGGTGATTACCTGCGAAGAGTGATTAAATCCCGCGCCTCTTGCACCGGACTCCCTGTTTTTTGACGCTCAGTTTTCAGGAAAGATGTTATGAACCCCGCTCCGCTCTATCTGCTGGCCCCTTTTGTTCTGTTCCTTGTGACCATGCTGCTCTATCGCATTTCGCCGCTGCGGGCGGTCGCCGCCGGTGGGGTACGCTGGTTTATCCTCCCCGCCTTCACCCTGTTTATTTTGCTGATCATCATCAATGGAGCCGCCGATCCCACCCTGCGCGATCCGGCATTCCACTGGTTGATGCCGGGCCTTGGCTTTGCCCTGAGCCTGTTTCCGGCCCTGCCCAAGGCGCTGGTGCCAAGGCTCGCCATCAAGGAGGGGGCCTTTGCCGCCCTCGGCCTGATGCTGATGAGCTTGGCCATGGTCTACTGATCGGCTGGCACAACCGTTAGCATGGCTCAAGGGGCGCTCTGTGATGGGCGCCCCTTGTACAAACAATGGCCTGCAGGCATCTTGGTGACAGGATAACCAGCAAGGAGGCCAAATGGACAATCCGCCCGATTTCATGACGTTGTGGGATTATCAGGATCCCGCCGCCAGCGCCCTGCGTTTTCACACCCTTCTTCCCGAAGCGCGTGCCGCAGCCGACCTGCAACTCGAACTGGAGTTGCTGACCCAAATTGCCCGCACCCATTCACTGCAGCGCCAGTTTGCCGAAGCCCATCAGCTGCTCGACGAGATAGCGCCTCGCCTCACCGACACAACCCCCAGAGCACGGATCCGGGCCCTGCTGGAACGAGGCCGCACCTTTAACTCGGCGGGCGACAAAGCCAGCGCCAAACCGCTGTTTGAACAAGCCTGGCAGTGGGGACTCAAGGAGAAGGAGACCTATCTCGCCATCGACGCCGCTCACATGATCGCCATCGCCGCACAACTGGAAGAGCAGAGCCGCTGGCATCAACTGGCGATGGAGCTGGCGGAACGCAGCAGTGACGAGAAGGTGCGCGGCTGGCTGGCCCCCCTTTACAACAATCAGGGCTGGACCCTGTTCGAATTGGGCCGCTTTGAGGAGGCGAAAATCCAGCAGCAGAAGTGTCTGACCTGGCATCTGCAACATAACCAGCCGGCCAAGGCGTTTATCGCTCGCTGGAGTCTGGCTCGCCTGACCCGGGCCCAGGGTCAGCACCAGCAGGCGCTGGCAGAGCTGCACCAGCTCAAGGCCGATATGGCCGAGGCTGGCGAACCTGAGGATGGTTATCTGTTCGAGGAGCTGGGGGAGAATGCCTTGGTGCTGGACGATCCGCTGGCCGCGGAATACTTCTCCCGCGCCTGGTTTCTGCTGTCGCAGGACCGCTGGTTCAGCGCCAACGAGGGGGAGCGACTGGCCCGCCTCAAACGCCTCGCCAAACTCTGATCCCCCAAAATAGAAAGGGCGGCACGCTAGCCGCCCTTTCTGCTGGCAAGATGGTTCAGGCCCGATTGGACTCCTCCCACCCCTGTTTTTTACGGTAAATTGTGGAGGGGCTGATCTCGAGCAGGGCAGCTGCCTTGGGAATATTGCCGTCACAGCTGGCGATGGCCTGTTCGATCACCTCTTTTTCCACCAGCCAGAGCGGACGAATTGGCCCGTTGGCCACGCCGGTGGCGGCCGGAGCCGATGCCACCGCTGCCGCAATCGCAGCCGGCAGCTGGGGACGAACCCCATTGAGCGGTGGCGGCAGAATATCCGGGCTCACCAGCTCCTTGTCGTTGAGCACCACGATATTGCGCACCACGTTTTGCAGCTCGCGTACGTTGCCAGGCCAGGGGTAGTCGAGCAGCACTCGTGCCGCCTCGACATCGAAATCCTTGAAGCGTTTGTTCTCCTCCTTGGCGTAGCTCTGCAGCAGGGTACGCGCCAGCAGCAGGATATCCTCGCCCCGCTCCCGCAGCGGCGGCAGGGTGAGTGGAATGACGTGGAGCCGATAGTAGAGATCCTCGCGAAAACGGCCCGCTTTCACCTCCACCAGCGGATCCCGGTTGGTGGCGCAGATAAAGCGCACATCCACCGTCTCGAGCTTGCCGCTGCCGACCCGCTGCACTGTGCCGGTTTGGATGAAGCGCAGCAGCTTGCTCTGCAGGTCGAGATCCATCTCGCAGATCTCGTCGAGAAACAGGGTACCGCCATCGGCCAGACTGGCCGCCCCCTTGCGATCCACCTGCGCACCGGTAAAAGAGCCCTTCACATGACCGAAGATCTCGCTCTCCATCAAATCATGGGGAATGGCGGCGCAGTTGAGGGCAATAAAGGGCTGTTCGCTGCGGGGACTGCACTGGTGAATCGCCTCGGCACACACCTCTTTGCCGGTGCCGCTCTCGCCAGTGATAAAGACGGTCGCCTTGCTGGGCGCCGCACTT
Organism: Aeromonas sp. R2-2; assembly: GCF_040908355.1. Taxonomy (NCBI): domain Bacteria; kingdom Pseudomonadati; phylum Pseudomonadota; class Gammaproteobacteria; order Aeromonadales; family Aeromonadaceae; genus Aeromonas; species Aeromonas sp. R2-2. The sequence goes on from NZ_JBFODQ010000034.1 coordinate 23,341, forward strand.
TCGATGATGCGATAGACCGCCTGCATCGACATGGAGGCGCCGATAAAACCGAAGAAGGAGCTGCGCTCGAAGTTCTCCCGATAGTGGGCAACCAGCGAGCTCAACTGCTGGTGTTTCAAGGCATTGCGAACGGTGGCGCAGAGCCGCTTGCTGTCAAACGGCTTGGTCAGAAAATCGAAGGCACCGAGGCGCATCGCCTCCACCGCCACATCCACCGAGCCGTGAGCGGTGATCACCACCACAGAGCAGGGCAACTGCTGTTCGGTGATCATCTGCAGAATATCCATACCGGACATATCCGGCAGCTCCAGATCCAGCAGCACCACGGGGGGAGGACTTGCCAGCAACTGTGCCAACGCTTGCTGACCACAGTCGGCCAGCACTACCTCGTACCCCTCCTGGCGCAGGTACTGTTCATAGACCACCGCCAGACTACGGGTATCTTCCACCAGCAGGACACGCGATTTATTTTCAGCCACTGGACTCATCCTTGTATTTGATTCTGCGATCTATTTTGCCTTATTTTCGCGCGCAAACCCAACGCCAAGACAGCTCTGTTATCCCGCGATTGCAGGGAATACACAAGTAAAAACGGCTCCTTAAGGAGCCGTTTTTAACTACAAGAAGGGATTACTTCTTGGCGTCGTCTGCAGTCGGCTTCTCGATAGCCAGCAGCTCAACGTCAAACACCAGCACGGCGTTCGCCGGGATGGAGCCTGCACCGTGCTCGCCATAGGCCAGCTTGGACGGCAGGAAGAACTTGAACTTGGAGCCAACCGGCATCAGCTGAACACCTTCAGTCCAACCCGGGATAACCTGGTTGAGCGGGAAGGTAGCCGGCTCGCCGCGATCGACGGAGCTGTCGAACTTGGTGCCGTCGGTCAGGGTACCGGTGTAGTGAACCTTGACGATGTCGGTAGATTTCGGCTTGGCGCCAGTGCCCATCTTCTCGACCACGTACTGCAGGCCGGATTCAGTGCTCTTCACACCCTCTTTCTTGGCGTTGGCAGCCAGGAACTCTTCGCCCTTCTTCAGATTCTCAACGGCGTCTTTCTCGGCCTTGGCCTTGGTCAGCTCGTTGATCTTGGCGTCGTAATCCTGCAGTACCTTCTGGATCTCTTCATCAGTCATCTTGGCTTCTTTGCCCAGACCGTCAGTCACCCCTTTCAGGATCACGGCGTTGTCCAGTTTGATGCCCAGTTCCTGCTGACGCTCCAGGGTATTGGCGATGTAACGACCCATGGAGAGGCCAATTGCGTAGCCAGATTGCTCTTCAAAGCTCTTGGCTTCGGCCTTGGTCGCCTCTGCCGGCTTGCTGGCTTCTGCCTTCACTTCGGCGGTATTGGCCGCAGCAGGCTTCTCGTCTTTTTGGCAAGCAGTCAGACCGACGGCAACGGCCGCCGCCAACAGGGACACCTTCAGAAATTTGTTCATCAGTTTCTCCAAACTCCAAATACCGCTCTCGGTTCCATCGTGAAATGAGAGGTTTATCGTGATAAGCGCCTTATACTAACGCCGTGATCGCAGGTAACAAAAGCGTGAGACCGCAAAAATGATAAAAAGTGCCATTTATCTGGTGAGCCTCTGTTTAATGCTCACCGGTTGCGAGCAGAGCTCCCAACCCAACCAGCAAATGACCCTCGCCAGCACGGGTCTGCTGACCGCAGATCTCTCCAGTGATGGCAAGCAGGCCATCGTCTCCAGCATCAGCCAGGGCATCATCGTCTGGGATCTGGAACAGAACCGTCAACGCTGGCGCTGGAAGCAATCCGACTCTACGGAAGATCTGGTATTCATTACCCGCTTTTCCGAAGGCAACAGCCATGCCGTCACCGCCACCCCAGACACCTTTGCTACCTGGCGGCTGAACGACGGGCAATCACAAGGCTACTACTCACTTCCTGAATCCAGGCTGAGGGACATCGCGCTCTCTGCCGACGGTCGTTATGTGCTGATCGGGCGGGAAGATGGCAAAGCTGAGTGGCTCGACACCCGAAGCGGCCGTCGCCTGCAGTTTCTGGGGCACACCGAACAGGTCAATACGGTGGATCTCTCCGCCAACGGTCGCTACGCCCTGACCGGCGGCAACGACTATAGCGCCTATCTGTGGGATACCCGTAGCGGGCAGGTGATCTGGCGCTTCAACCATGGTGGCCGGGTGATCATGGCCAGACTGGAGCCGAGCGGCCGCTACGCCTTCACCGCCGACAGCAGCCGGGCCAGCATCTGGGATCTGAAAACCGGCAAGGAGGTGAGTCAGCTGCAATATGATCACCGCTTCGAGGTCTACACCAGCGCCCGCTTTGCCAACGATGGCAAGTGGCTCATCACCGGCGCCCCTTCCCGTCAGCTCTCCCTGTGGCAAGTGAGCGATGGTGCCCTGCTGCAGAGCTGGCGCGTCTCGCCGCAACCCAAGGTGAAACCGCCCAGCGCAGTGGTCTACGGCGTCGCTTTGCGCGACAATAGCCACCTTGTCAGTGCCAGCTCCAGTGGTCTGGCCGAAATCTGGACAATCAAGTAAGGACCCGAAGGCCCATGAGTCAGCAACTTAACGATCGCATCGAAACCCTGGAAACCCGTCTCGCCTATGCGGAGTACACCATAGAGCAGCTCAACGACGAGGTAACCACCCAGGGCCGTGAACTCGATCGGCTCAAATACCAGATCCAGCTGCTGATCGACAAACTGCAAAGCGTACAGCCCAGCCAGATTGCCAGCATGGCCGAAGAGACCCCGCCGCCGCACTACTGATCCGACGCCATCTCTGGTCAGGCAACATGGCTTGGCACAGCTGTCAGCCAATAAAAAGGCTATGTCCCAATTACGTGTTGAAAGGCTAATCTTGAAGTAGGCCATCACCTTGAGGTCTGCCATCATGGATACCCCAGCCTTTCAACACCTGTTGTCTCTCTTTCCACTGCTTACCCTGCGCCAGCGCCGCGTTGCCCGGCAGGAGCTCATGGCGCCACATGCCATTACCTCGCTCAATACCCAGTTTCCTGCATGCAGTGGCTGCCCACATTGTCAGGCCGATGTCGCCGAGCTGGCGCCTTGGGGGTGGAGTCGGGGGCTGCGCCGCTACCGTTGCAAACAGTGTCTGCGCACAAGCTCCATCCTCACCAAGACGCCCCTGGCCAGATTGCGTAAAGCACAGTGCTGGGAAGACTACGCGCAAGCCCTCATCGAAGGACTGACCGTCCGCCAGGCCGCGCGGCGCTGTGGGGTCAGCAAAAACACCGCGTTCCTCTGGCGTCACCGCTTCTTGCGTGCCATGGCAGGCCATCAAGCCACACGGGAAGAGGGCATTGTTGAGGTTGATGAGACCTTCTTCCTTGAATCGTTCAAGGGGCAACGGGGACTGCCGCGTCCGCCAAGGCATCGTGGTGGTAAAGGTCGAACCCGTGGAACCGGGTCGGATTACATCCCTGTGATGGTGGTGCAGGACCGTGCTGGCCACCATGCGGATTTTCAGCTGGAGCAGATAAATGCCGAGACGGTCATCGCGGTGTTGAAGCCGTTGGTGTCAGCGGATGCGGTGTTGTGTAGCGATGGTGCGGGTGTGTATGCGAGTTTTAGCAAAGTGCATGGAGTGACTCATCAAGTAGTGCGCAATCGCCAGGGCGAACGGGTGGTCGGTGCGTATCACATCCAGCACGTGAACGGGTATCACCATCGGTTGAAAGAGTGGATGGAGCGGTTCCATGGAGTGGCAACGCACTACCTGAAGAACTACCTGGGTTGGCGCAGGATGCTGGAGCGTTACGGGAGGGGCGTGAATATCAAAGCGTGTTTGCATGAGGCGCTGGGGCACCCCATGCAACACGTAATTGGGACATAGCC
>NZ_JBFODQ010000035.1:0-49854 GCF_040908355.1 Aeromonas sp. R2-2
GGCCAAGGAGAGGCCACTACCGATGGCGTGGATGGCCAGTGAACCTGACTCGATAACCCCGAGGGTAGCATTGGCGAGGGAAAGAACACGCTTAGCATGCATGTCCTGTCCAAATATATCGTCGATGTGGTTGAGGATTAGTTCGTGGTTAAACATGGGGATAGTCTGTTGGGTATTAGCTGGTCAAGGATGGCGATCATACCTCAGAAGCCGCGCCACGCCTCGCTCATATGAGGGGATGGTTAAGGGTACAGACCAATCTGGGAGGGGTGCCTGATTTTTCCATGGCTGGCTATGCAGGAAGAAAGTTGGAGCTCGGTATTTTACCTGTGAGTCATTATGGTGGAATTGGCACACCGGTTGTCAAGCAGATAGAGGGGTATATCTATAATCCTCTCCTGCCTCCAGTTATTTCTCAATTTATCCGCCCGACGCCGACGGGAAAACGAACGATTAGTGCATTTCCATACCAATTGGATCGCGCAGGTGGGGCCGATGGCGATAAATCAACATATGAGTTTTATCTTGGTAACACCTTGGTTAAACAGGGCAAGACTATCAACGGGACTGTGCCCGAACAGATTTTACCGAATAATGTCTACGGTCGTCCTAGTTTTAAGATAATGCCAGTCAATGGTGCGGGTGTTGCCGGTCAAGTATTTAATACCGGCGGGTTTCCAGATGTTCTGTTTGTAGACCCAAACAATAAGCCCACAGTGTCCAATGTGGCCATATCAGCCCCAGGTGGCACCGTGGTTGGCCAGGTGGTTACTGGTTCATATACTTATTATGATGCAGTATATCCACTAGGTGCCAACACCAGGTTTGCATGGCGTGAATATAGAGCGGATAGCAATAGTGATAAAATAAACTATATTAATACATACGGTGGCCGCATTATATATAATGACTCATCTGTTTACATTGCTATCCCTCCTTACACTATCCCTGCGAGTTTGTATGGCAAGAGGCTGGAGTTGTTGGTTCGGGCTGGTAATAGCGAAGGCCAATTTTCAGATTCTGTAGGCAGTGCTGTAACGCAGGCAGTAACAGGTACTGCGCCTGTAATATCTAACCCGAGCGCCAAACCAACGGTTAGTATCACAAGTGGGTTATCTTCCGATATCAAATATCAGCGCAATAATAGTGATTATCTTTACTATACTTTTAAGGCCAATGGCGGTAATGTCATCGATATGTCAGTTGCTAAGTTCTATTTAAAGACGCCTGATGTGCAAACTTGGACCCTGTCTGCCCAAAAAGTATTGACTGATGGGCTGATTCCTTTACCGTGCGTCTTAAGCAAGGAGCTAAAGATAGAGGTTATTCCAACCAATGGTTCCGGGGTCACAGGACCAACTACCACAGTGACCACCAAAGAACTTGGCTTGGGACCTAGCGGGCTCGGTTATTGCTATGATACCATTAGTTTTAGCTCCAACCAGTTTTCTTCACCTCAGTTCCAGGCTTCGGAGAAAGGCCTGTACGTCGGCTCTTCGATATCGGCTAGATATAGTGCTAAGTATGGGCTGGGGATGAAGGATGCGACGAAATACAGCTGGAATGGCGAGCCATTTAAACCTGTTGTTACGCCGGGCATTGTTCCTGATTATACAATAAAGGACGCAGATGTTGGGAAGGTCATCCAATTAAGACTTGCCTATACTGAGATTGATTCCACTGGAAAATACACTTCATCTCGCACAGTAAACTATACAACAGATGGCTTTTTATCTGGGATAGTAATTGAGAGGTAGTTTATGCATTGCGAGCAACTTGCGCTACGGCATAAAACCTGAGCCTTGGTGTGAGAGGGGGGGAGCGGGTTGGCGCAACGCGCCAACCCGCATTAACAGGGTTAACGGCGTGATAATATCTATAGCTGATAATCGGTCGTGTATGGCACTCTTGAGTAGAGCCGAGAGTGCCTGCTGACTGCGCGGCTTTTTTTCACCTCCCCATTTATCGGCAGCCTGATAAATAACCAAGGTTGGCAACAAAAGTAATGGGATGGTAATTTTATGAGTCATGATGACGAATACACAGTCGTATATGGTGATATTGTTGCCCTTTACGTCTTTTATTGGCCACTTCATCAGAATCTGCCTGAATGTGCTCAGTGTACTACGGGCAGTACTATTATATCGGAAATGACAAGAACCCTGAGAGCGGTGGTGAGTATTAACCGCGAGGGGCAAGGCTGTCGGGTCTCTTCTGATACCCATGCGCTTTTGGTTGAGGTGATCACGTCGCTGGCGGTGATCAAGGCCCTGCTCACGCAGTGCAGACAGTTGATGTGGATAACACCTGGTTCGCTGGCGGTTCTCACAACACACATATCAAAAATCACCCACTGTGTAACCGGCTGGCAGCAGCGCTTGATTGAGCAAAATGTCATTCCTTTATCTGAATTGCCCAGACTTCCCTCGGCACGTCACAGCCTAAATATAGCTGTAGGCCCAGATAACTCGATCTAATTGAGAGGGGGATATTTGATAATGGGATAATGTGTGCAAAACGCAGAAGGTCTGTCAGGTGCACCTGCAACAGGCCACCAGACAAGCAAGGCGAATGACCTGGAAAGACGCCGTATCAGCGTTGTTGCCCGTCAGATGGCAAAGCCGTTTCCCTGCATTATTAAGATAAGTGAAAGAAAAGCAAAAAAAGAAAGCAGCCCGGCAAGGCCGCTTTCGTTTTATTCAACCTGCAAATGGCCAGCCACAAACTCAGCCCAGGCATCCATCATGGGTCGACGCTGGTCCAGCAAGTCTGTGCGGTGATAAGCCGCTTCGACTTTGTTCTGGATCAGATGTGCGAGCGCTCGCTCAGCCAAGTCCCTGGGGTAGCCCTGCTCGCTGCACCAGTCTCGGAACGTGGAGCGAAAGCCATGAGCAGTAGCTAGTCGTCCGGGCGTCGTACTCTGGGCCTCTACCCTTCTGAGTAAGGTAGTCAGCGCCATATCGGTGAGTGGTACCTGTTTACGTGGCGACGGGAAAACCCATTCATCATGCAGCCCCCGCACCTTTTGTAAGACCTTCATCGCTTGAAGAGATAACGGGACTCGGTGCACGACTTGCGTCTTCATCCTGTCAGCCGGAATGGTCCATATTGCAGCGTCCATATCGAGTTCTTCCCAGCGCATTTTCCGAGCCTCGCCAGAGCGGCATGCCGTGAAAATAACGAATGAGAGCAGGGCTCGGCTTGTGTCGAAATGCGCAGCATTCGCCAAATGCTTGTGATAGAACGCAGGTAGTATCCGCCAATCCATCGCAGGTTGGTGCTGAGTGCGGATAGCTTTACTGGGCTGTAGTGGTAGCAGTTTATCCACGACATCGACAGGGTTCGCTTGGCAGAAGCCATGAGCCCATGCCCAGGCCATCACAGCATGAAGTCGCTGCTTCACACGGGTGGCGGTTTCCGGTATTGCCAGCCAGATAGGCTGCAAGACGCTGGCGATATGCGCCGGGGTGATGCCGTTGATAGGTTGCCGGCCGATGAGAGGGAAGGCGTATTGCTCTAGTGTGGAGATCCATTGCTTCCCATGCTTTGGGTTACGCCAGCCTGGTAACAACTGCTCGTGCACTTGACGAGCGGCGATCTCCACAGTGGGGATTGCAGGCTTACTGGCTTCTTCTTTCTTTACTTCCAGGGGGTCGAGCCCCTTGGCCAGTTGTTCACGCATCAGGCGTGCCAGGTTACCCGCATCTGCAATCGAGATATCAGGGTAGATACCGAGACCAGCGTTACGGCGCTTGCCAGTCACAGGGCTGACATAGCGTAATACCCATTTCCCGCGACCTTTCGTGGTTGAGGGGTGCAGAATGAGCCCGGTGATCCCCCCATGTGGTATCGGCTTATCGTCGGGTTTGATGCTACGCGCTTTTGCATCAGATAGTAGTGCCATAACAGATCCTTGATAAAAGAATGGTATGCCATCCAGTATGCCACTGTTCGCTAGCTATGATTAGGTGGCATTGGACGGTAATGAACTTGGTGTTATTGTAACTTTTTGATTATGTTTGGTTATGTGGGTTTTGTTGGGTGGGGTTGGACTGATTTATAGCGGTCGTCCGCTCCGCCACTAATTTGAAGGCCTTCCCGATTGGGAAGGCCTTTTTGCTATGGGCGTTTTGACCCACTGACCCCGATGGTTGCACACCAGAACCAACACAAAGCCCAGTCTCACGACCGGGCTTTTGTATTTTTAGCGTGTTAAATAGCCAACGTTTGGTTTTTACCTGCCGAGAGAGTGCCAGATAGCCGGTTATTTCCACCATTTTCGGGCTATATCCGAGCCTTGTTGGCTTCATTCGAAGTCACTTGAGCGAGTCTCGAGGCGGCCAAATCAGGCTTGTGCCGCTTGCCTATTACAGGGCAGCTCCATATTGACCACCCCCTCTTCCATTTGCACGTCGATCTTGAAGCCAAGCCGTTTGGCGAGGTTGACCATGCCGCGATTGCTGGGCATGGTCATGCCGGATAGCTGGCCAATCCCTTGCTCTTTGGCGTAGCGGATGATCTTCTCCATCATCAATTTGCCGAGACCCACCCCTTTCAAGTCCGATCGCACCAGAATGGCAAACTCGGCATCGCTCAGGTCCGGGGTCGAGATAGCGCGTACCACGCCGAGGATTTGATCCTGCAGCTCGCCATCTTGCCCCACCGCTACGAAGGCCATCTCCCGGTCGTAATCGATCTGGGTCATGCGAGCCAGCTCTTCATGGCCCAGCTCGCCTACATCGGCGAAGAAGCGTTTGTACCTGTCTTCATCGGAGACCTGCAGCACGAACTGCTTGTGAGCAGGTTCATCTTCCGGCCGGATTGGGCGCAGCAGGATATGGCGCTGATCTTTAAGCCAGGCTCCCTCCTCCAGTTCGGTAGGATAGGGGCGGATCGCCAGTCGGTTGCTGGTCGGGATGGCGTGGTCAGCCAGTGTGAGGCTGGCATCCAGCACCACCATCTCTGCACCGCATGCTTGCAGCGGGTGCAGGTCCAGCTCCTGAATCTCAGGAAAGGCGAGCAATAGCTCGGAGAGCTGGCAGAGCACTTGACCGAGGGCATCGATATCCAGTCGTTCCGGTGTGGCCTGCTCACGGATCTTGCGGCTCTTGAGGGCTCCTATGATCTGGTAACGAGCCAGTGCCTGATTGAGCGGTGGCAAGGCTGCCACCATCTCCTGCGGTTCGGCGCCCGACTCACCCAGCAGAATGACGGGGCCAAAGATGGCGTCTTGCTGGATCCGCACCCGCAGCTCCAGGCCGCCGCTGCGGCGAGCCATGCGTTGCACTAGCAAGCCTTCGATGCGGGCGCCCGGATCATGCTGTTTGACCCTGTCCAGAATGGCATCTGCAGCTTGTGCCACTTCGGCCGAGGTGCGCAGATTGAGTACCACTCCGTGTACGGCAGACTTGTGCAGGATATCGGGCGAGCGCAGTTTTACCGCCACCGGATAGCCGATCTGCTCGGCGGTCAGGGTCGCCTCGATGGCGTCGGTGACGATCCAGGTTGACAGGGTCGAGAGGCCGGCAGCCTGCAAAATTGGATGCACCAGATGGGTATCCAGCCTCAATTGTTTGCGCTCCCGCGCCTGACGGATAAGTTGCTGGCACAGCTCGACATTGAGCTGGTTGCCGTGCAGTGACGCCGGGGTTTCCATCAACTGCTTCTGGTTGCGGCGGTATTCCACCATGTGCATGAAGGCGGCCATGGCGCTTTCCGGCGTGCGGTAGGTCGGGAAACCCGCCTCGGTAAAGAGTTTTCGCCCCTCCTGCGCCGAGTATTCGCCCGCCCAGTTGGTGAGGATATTGAAACGGCGCGCTCTGGGATGCTGTTTCAGATGGGCGATTAGATGGCTGGCCAGCGGCGCGCTCGGTGCCGTGAGCGAGGGGGCGTGGATGATCAGGATGGCGTCGATGCCATTTTCCTGCAACACGCTGTCCAGCGCTTCCTGATAGGTGGTGATGGTGGCATCGCTGCCGATATCGAGCGGTGGGCGAGCCAGCTTGCCGCCCCGCTCCAGCAGCACATCCACTGCCATATTGGCCAGCCCGCGACCGTTGGAGATGATGGCGAGCCGCTCCCCCTTGAGGGTCATGGAGTGGCTGAGGGTTTCGACCGCGGCAAACAGTTCGTGGGTATCCCGCACCCGCAGCATACCGGCACGGCGGATGGCGGCATCATAGACATTGTCAAGGCCATGGGCCGGATCGTGGCGCCCGCTTTTCAGCACCAGGATCGGCTTGTTGCGCGAGGCTGCCCGCGCTGCCGAGAGAAAGTGGCGGGCGTCGTGCAACTTGTCCATATAGATCAAAATGGCGCGGGTGACGCTGTCGCGGGAGAGCTGATCCAGCAGCTGGCCGAAGTCGATATCGCAGTGATCACCAAGGGAGATGAAGGCGGAGAAGCCCAGTTCATGCTGCTTGGCCCAATCCAGAATGGTGGTGCTGACGGCGGCGGATTGCGAGAGAAAGGCGACCTGTCCCGGCTTGGCGGCAATAGGGGAAAAGCTGGCGTTGATCCCCTGGCCGGGCAGCAGCATCCCCATGCTGTTGGGGCCGAGCAGGCGAATGCCATATTGTTGGCAGACCCGTTTCAGCTCCAGCCGCTCCTCGGGGGAAAAGTCGGCGGCCAGTATGATGGCAGCTCCCGCGCCCTTTTGGCCGAGCGCTTCCAGCAACGGCAGGACCCGCTCCCGTCTGGTGCAGATGATGGCGAGATCCGGGGTCAGCGGCAGGCTGGCGATATCGGGATAGGCCAGCACGCCGGCGATGGCCTTGTTACGTGGGGTGACGGGGAGGATGGGCCCTTTGAACTGGCCCGCCAGCAGGTGGCGCACGATCACATGACCCGCCTTGAGCGGGTCGGTCGAGGCTCCGATCACGGCGATTGAGTGGGGTTTGAACAGCCGATCCAGACCGCTTGCTTTCATGGGCACTCCCGACAAAAGGGGGAAGATACCAGTCTAATACGCCTTTGCTGCGGGTTCTGTGACCGGATCCTGATCACCGTTTTTTCAGGGCATTCGCACGCAGATAAAAGCGCAGTTCGCCCTGCACCCGGCGAATGGCTCCTAGGTGGCGTTCCTGCAGATAGATATCCTGCTCCCGATCGAGCGCTGTACTGGGCACGCCCATGCTCTGCAGATACTCGTCAAACAGGGTTGAACCCTTGATCTCTACCAGATGCTGTTTCATGGCTCTCCTCCCTGCGCCTTGGTGTTTGTTGATGAACGCCCAGTCTGCGATGACTTGTCGGGTTTGCCTATTGTCACTTTTGACATGAGATTTGACACGAGAGCGCTCACACATCTTTCAGAGAGGGCGCCGTTGAGGCGCTGGCTGGCGTTATAGTATGGCGAGGAGCACGAGGCACGGATGGTGCACAGGATGATCAGAGTTTGGTGGTGGTGCATGGCACTGTGGACGGTTGGCGTATCGGCAACCGAGCAGCCTATCCGCGCCTGGAATCTGCTGCTGGATCATCCCAACCCCGCCGTCGTCCAGTTGCTGCGCCTCTCCCTCGATCTCACCGTGCCCGAATATGGCCCCTATCAGCTGGTATCCAGCCCGCAGATGGAGCAGGGGCGGGCGGTGAAGGAGCTGCGCAGCGGTGAGCTGGTTCAGGTCGGTGTCTTTGCCCCGGATGGGGAGCGAGAGCGGGAGTTGCTGGCAATCCACATTCCGCTGGCCAAGGGGCTGCTGGGGTGGCGGGTGTGTCTGGTTCGGCAGGGGGATGAGGGACGTTTTGCCGCGATCGGATCGTTGGCGGACTGGCATCGCGCCGGACTCTCCATCGGTCAGCACAGATCCTGGCCAGACACCCAGTTGCTGCGGGCCAACGGCCTCAAGGTGACGGTGGGCAATCTTTATGAGGCGCTCTTCAACATGTTGCGCAAGAAGCGCTTTGACTGCTTCCTGCGTTCGGTCATCGAGATCGAGGATGAGCTCAGGCAACATCCGGATCTCGCCATCGAGTCCCGTCTGGTGTTTCGTTATCCGCTGGCTCTGCTGTTTTTCGTCTCGCCCAACTATCCGGAGCTGGCGCAGCGCATCGAGCTTGGCCTGCTGCGGGCGCGGCAATCCGGCGCTTTTGACCGGGTCTTTGAAGAGGGATTTGGCAGCACCATTCGGCGACTGAAACTGGATGAACGGGTGCGCCTCGAGCTGCACAACCCCGACTTGCCGCTGCCCAGCCGCATCATGATGGCCGATCCGGCCCTTATCTATAAACCGGTGTCAGCGCAGTGAGCCCTGATTCTGCGCGGTATCCCAGAAGGCGCGGATCAGCGGTTCTTCCAGCCGCTTCTTGAGCACCCCGATCCCCACATCAAATGGCTTGAAGGCTGGCTTGAGGTCGATGATCCGCACCTTGTCGCCGAGCGGGCTATGGTCGATTACCGCCGCTGGTACCAATCCTACGCCACAACCAAGTGCCACCATGGCGACGATCCCCTCGTTACCCGCCACTTCGGCATAGATGTTGGGGGCGATCCCCTTGTTGCGAAACCACTGATCGCTGCGTTTGCGGGCCAGCCCCTGCTCGGAGAGGATGACAGGCAGCTGCTCCCAGTTCGGCTCGCCCTGACGGAACCACTGGTTCAGCTGCGGGGCATTGCGCGGCGCGATAAAGACCAGCGGCACCAGTTGCAGGCTGGCGAACTCCAGTTTGGCGGGCAGGGCATCGGGACGGGCGGCGATGGCGAGATCGGCTTCATCGGCCAGGATCTTGTCCACCGCCAGCGCCGGGTCGCCGGTCTCCAGCTTGATCTCCAGCTGGGGGTAGCGGCGGCGAAAGCGCTCCAGTACCTCGGGCAGCAGAAAGTAACTGGCGGTGACCGAGCAGAAGACCCGGAGCCGCCCCTGCAGCGGTTCATCGCTGCGTTTGAGCTCCTGCTTGAGCTGACGCCACTCCTGCAACAGGCCGCCGCCGAATTCGCGCAGCTTCTCGCCGGCGGGGGTGAGCCGAACCGAGCGGTTGTCCCGCTCGAACAGGATGCAGCCGGTCTCCTGCTCCAGCCGCTGGATGGCGCGGCTCAGGGTGGAGGGGCTGACAGCCATGGCATCGGCACTCTTGCCGAAATGAAGGGAGTCGGCGAGGTGGAGAAACAGCTCGAGATTGCGAAGGTCCATCTTTCAGCTCCTGGCGCGGCTTGTGTGCCCGATACCCAGCGGTTGGCGGCTTGTTTCTGCCATCTCGCGGTACATTCAGCAGGCAATTATGAAGAGTGAGTCTTTCAGTTATTGCAACGTACTGTTTCGAATATATCAGTTCAGGCAATAAGTGTCCCGCGCTATAGTGGTTCAGACAACGCCGCTATCCGGCATGGAATCAATCGAACGGAGCAATCACCATGGCTAACTATTTCAACACCTTGAACCTGCGTCAGCAGTTGGCCCAGCTGGGCAAGTGTCGTTTCATGCAGCGCGAAGAGTTCGCGGACGGCTGCAACGTGCTGAAGGGCAAGAAGGTGGTGATTGTGGGCTGTGGTGCCCAGGGTCTGAACCAGGGTCTGAACATGCGTGACTCCGGGCTGGATATCTCCTACGCCCTGCGCAAGGCCGCCATCACCGAGAAGCGTGCCTCATGGCAGAAAGCCACCGACAACGGCTTCGCGGTCGGCACCTATGAAGAGCTGATCCCGACCGCTGATCTGGTGCTGAACCTGACTCCGGACAAACAGCACTCCGACGTAGTGAAAACCGTGATGCCGCTGATGAAGCAGGGCGCCGCGCTGGGCTACTCCCACGGCTTTAACGTGGTGGAAGAGGGTCAGCAGATCCGCTCCGACATCACAGTTGTGATGGTGGCGCCCAAGTGCCCGGGTACCGAAGTGCGTGAAGAGTACAAGCGTGGCTTTGGTGTACCGACCCTGATCGCCGTTCACCCGGAGAACGATCCCAAGGGCGAAGGCATGGCCATCGCCAAGGCGTGGGCCTCTGCCACCGGCGGCGACCGTGCCGGGGTGCTGGAATCCTCCTTCGTGGCGGAAGTAAAATCCGACCTGATGGGCGAGCAGACCATCCTCTGCGGCATGCTGCAGGCCGGTTCCCTGCTCTGCTACGACAAGCTGGTTGCCGAAGGCACAGACCCGGCCTACGCCGGCAAGCTGATCCAGTTCGGCTGGGAGACCATCACCGAAGCCCTGAAACAGGGTGGCATCAGCCTGATGATGGACCGCCTGTCCAACCCGGCCAAGTTGCGCGCCTTCGAGCTCTCCGAGCAGCTCAAGACCCTGATGCGCCCGCTGTTCGAGAAGCACATGGACGACATCATTGCCGGTGAGTTCTCCCGCGGCATGATGGCCGACTGGGCCGAAGATGACGTCAAACTGTTCACCTGGCGCGAAGAGACCGGCAAATCAGCCTTCGAAAATGCGCCGGCGTTTGCAGGCAAGATTGCCGAGCAGGAGTACTTCGACAATGGCGTGGTGATGGTGGCCATGGTCAAGGCGGGTGTCGAGCTGGCGTTTGAGACCATGGTGGCTTCCGGTATCTACGAGGAGTCTGCCTACTACGAATCCCTGCACGAGTTGCCGCTGATCGCCAACACCGTTGCCCGCAAGCGTCTGTACGAGATGAACGTGGTCATCTCCGACACCGCCGAATACGGTAACTACCTGTTCGCCAACGCCGCCGTGCCGTTGCTGCGCGAGCACTTCATGCCGACCCTGAAAGCGGGCGATCTGGGTGCCAGCAAGGCGGAAGGGCAGAGCGTCGACAACCTGACGCTGCTGGCTGCAAATGAGGCGACCCGCAACCACCCGATCGAAAAAATCGGCCAGGTACTGCGTGGTTATATGAAAGACATGAAACGCATCGCCGTTGGCGGTTAAGCCCGCATCGGGCTGGATGATGAAGGGGCGGGGATGACGATCCCCGTCGCCGGTCGGACTGGACACCCGACCGGCCCGCCAGAAAACCCAGCCCGACAGCCATAAATAAAAAAGCCCCGCTCATCGAGCGGGGCTTTTGCATTCAGAAAGGCCCGATAAATCAGGCTTTCCACGCTTTCCAGGTGTTGATCAGACCGTTGGTGGAGCAGTCGTGGCTGGTGACAGCCTCGTTGTTGCCCAGCTCCGGCAGGATCTTGTTGGCCAGCTGTTTGCCCAGCTCCACGCCCCACTGGTCGAAGCTGAAGATGTTCCAGATTGCGCCCTGTACGAAGATCTTGTGCTCGTACATGGCGATCAGGGCACCCAGGGTTTTTGGGGTCAGGCTCTTGAACAGGATGGAATTGGTCGGGCGGTTGCCTTCGAACACCTTGAACGGCACCAGATCCTTGACCTGCTCCAGGGTTTTGCCAGCCGCCAGGAACTCGGCTTCAACCTCTTCCTTGCTCTTGCCGAAGGCCAGCGCCTCGGTCTGGGCGAAGAAGTTGGCCAGCAGTTTCGGATGGTGGTCACCGATCGGGTTGTGGCTGATGGCCGGCGCCAGGAAGTCGCAGGGGATCAGCTTGGTGCCTTGATGGATCAGCTGGTAGAAGGCGTGCTGGCCGTTGGTGCCCGGCTCACCCCAGATGATGGGGCCAGTCTGGTAGTCAACCGGCTTGCCGTTGCGATCCACGTACTTGCCGTTGGACTCCATGTTGCCCTGCTGGAAGTAGGCAGGGAAGCGGTGCATGTACTGATCGTACGGCAGGATGGCTTCGGACTCGGCACCGTAGAAGTTGTTGTACCACAGGCCAATCAGGGCCAGCAGCACAGGTACGTTCTGCTCATAGGAGGCAGTGGCGAAGTGCATGTCCATCTCGAAGGCGCCTTGCAGCAGGGCTTCGAAGTTCTCGAAACCGACAGACAGGGCGATGGGCATGCCGATGGCAGACCAGGAGGAGTAGCGGCCGCCAACCCAGTCCCAGAACTCGAACATGTTGTTGGTGTCGATGCCGAACTCGGCCACGGCCTTGCCGTTGGTGGAGAGCGCGGCGAAGTGCTTGGCAACGTGGGCCTTGTCACCGGCGATGTTGATGAACCAGTCGCGGGCGGTCAGGGCGTTGGTCATGGTCTCCTGGGTAGTGAAGGTCTTGGAGGCCACCAGGAACAGGGTGGTTTCCGGATCGATCTTCTTCAGGGTCTCGGCGATGTGGGTGCCATCGACGTTGGAGACGAAGTGCATCTGCAGATGGTTTTTGTAGGGGCGCAGTGCCTCGGTGATCATTACCGGGCCGAGATCGGAGCCACCGATACCGATGTTGACCACATGCTGGATCGCTTTGCCGGTGTAGCCTTTCCACTCGCCGGAGATGATCTTCTCGCAGAAGCCTTTCATCTTGGCCAGTACGGCGTTCACTTCCGGCATCACGTCCTTGCCGTCGCACTCGATGGGGCGGTCGGAGCGGTTGCGCAGGGCCACGTGCAGTACGGAGCGGCCTTCGGTCATGTTGATCTTGTCGCCATTGAACATGGCATCGATCGCGCTGCGAAGATCGGTCTCTTTGGCCAGATCAACCAGCAACTTGAGGGTTTCTTCGGTGATCAGGTTCTTCGAGTAATCAACCAGGATGTCGCCGCCGAAGGTGAGGGAAAACTTGTCAAAGCGCTTCGGGTCCTGCGCGAACAGATCCTTGAGTCGGGTCTCTTTGTTTGCTGCAAAGTGGGCTTCCAGTGCCTGCCAGGCCTGGGTTTGGGTTGGATTGATATTTTTCATAGGATTCCTGAAATGCCAAGTTGTGTTTGAACCTTGCAGGCAAGGTCCCGCCAAACCTTATTATCCGAGCATTATAGCGAGCCGATCGGGCGGCCCGTGTAACAGATTTTTACCGATTGTCTTTTACCGCAATGGGTCACTGTCGGGAGCATACAACCAGAACATTGGGATTATGTGTCACGAAAGCAAGGCGGATCTTGCGCTTGCTCATGATTGGGGCCACCCCGATAGCCTGAAATTGTTTTCATCCGGTTGGCGTGGTTATGCATCGACATGGCCATGGGCTGGGGCCAGAAACGACAATGCCAGCCCGAAGGCTGGCATTGTCTGTTGCAGCAGAACCGCGATCACGCCTGCGGTTTTTGCATGTGCATCACCATCTGCGGGAAGGGGATCTCGATGCCTTCAGCATCAAAGGTCAGTTTTACCTTCTCATGGAAGTCGAACCAGACACCCCAGTAGTCAGCGGTTTTCACCCAGGGGCGCACCACGATATTGACCGAGGAGTCGGCCAGCGCGGCAACGGCGATGGTGACTGCCGGATCTTTGAGGATGCGCGGCTCTTCGCTCACCAGACGCTCGAGGATCTGTTTGGCCTTGCGCAGGTCAGAGCCGTAGCCGATGCCAAAGGTCATATCGACGCGGCGGGTATCCATGCGCGAGTAGTTGACGATGGTGCCGTTGAGGATGGCGGAGTTCGGGACTACCACCATCTTGTTGTCACCGGAGGTGAGGGTAGTGGTAAAGAGCTGAACGGACTGCACCACACCCGCGGTGCCTGCCACTTCGATAAACTCGCCCGCCTTGATGGGGCGGAAGATAATCAGCAGGAAGCCGGCAGCGAAGTTGGAGAGCGAGCCTTGCAGCGCCAGACCGATGGCCAGACCGGCGGCACCGATAATGGCGACGAAGGAGGCGGTCTGCACCCCGACACGGCCCAGCGCGGCGATCACTACGAACACCAGAATGGCGTATTTGAGGATGCTGCCGACGAAGTGGGTGACTGTGGTGTCCAGCTTGCGGGCCTGCATCACCTTGACCACGCCACCGCTGATGAGGTTGGCGGCGATATAGCCGACCAGCAGGGTCAGCAGGGCGGCGGCGATATTGACGCCGTATTCGATCAGCAGTCCCTGATTATTGACCAGCCAGGTCTGCGCTTCGGTAATGATTTCGGGTTCCATAGGATGTCCTGTCAGGTTCTAAAAGGTTTATGGTGGATAAATCTAACACCGCAGCGCGACAGTACGGGTCGCATCTGGTACTTCTTTTCTGCCATAAAAACCTGACACAAAAAAGAAGGGAGGCCAAAGCCTCCCTTCTTTTTGCTGAATGATGCGAAAAAACCATCAGCTCTGCAGCAGCTGGCTGCGGATAAATTGCCACTGATCTTCAAAACCGGCGGTCGGCTTGAGCTTGAACTCGGAGCGCACGAACTGGCTGATGCGGCCTTCGGTGTAGGCCAGCAGCAGATTGGCCAGCATGGTCTCGTCGAGCTGGAAGCCTTGCCCCTCGCGCAGCCGCTTCTCGCGCAGCACCTGCTTGATCTGGGTCTCCAGCTTGTCAAACAGGATGCTGATGCGATCCCGCAGCCGATCGTGCTCACCCAGCAGGGCGTCGCCGTTGAGGATACGGGTGATGCCGGGATTGCGCTCGGCGAACACCAGCAGCAGCTGCAGGATATGGTGACAGCGCGCCATGGTGTCCTTCTCTTCCGCCATGATCAGATTGACCCGTGACAGCAGGGAATCCTCGATAAAGTCGATCAGCCCCTCGAACATCCGCGCCTTGCTGGGAAAATGTCGATAGAGGGCTGCTTCAGAGACGCCGACCTCGGCCGCCAGACGGGCCGTGGTGATACGCTGACCCGGACTGGTTTCCAGCATATGGGCGAGCGCCTGCAGGATCTGATCGCGCCGACTCTGTTTCTGATTACTGCTTGCCATGGATTCCCCTAAAAAAAACAATGGCTTGATTCTGTTATTAGGCACCGCCCATCGGGCTGGTGTGGTCTGTTATTGGCGACCAGAAGAACCAAAACCGCCTTCACCCCGTTCGCTCTGATTGAACTCATCGACCAGTTGGAAGCTGGCCTGAACTACCGGCATGATCACCAGCTGGGCGATGCGCTCGCCGGGTTGCATGGTGAACTCATCCTTGCCGCGGTTCCAGACCGAAACCATCAGCTGACCCTGATAATCGGAATCGATCAGACCGACCAGGTTGCCCAGCACGATGCCGTGCTTATGGCCGAGGCCGGAGCGGGGCAGGATGGTGGCACACAGACCCGGATCCTGGATGTGAATGGCCAGACCGGTCGGCACCAGGGTGGTATCACCCGGAGCCAGAGTCAGCGGCGCATCCAGCAGTGCGCGCAGATCCATGCCGGCAGAGCCGGGAGTGGCGTAGGCGGGCAGTGGGTACTCGGTACCGATACGGGCATCCAGAATCTTCAGTTCAATTTGTGTAGTCATGAATCGCTTTTTCAGTTGGATCTTGTATTGGCGTCCCTCTTGGCAGGCGGGGCGCCGTGAGTCTTGTTCTTTCGGGACGCTCAGTGCCGGTAGTGGCGTGCAATCAGGGCGATCAGGTGACGGGCCAGCGTCAGCTTGTCGGCCAGCGGCAGCGGGGCCTGGCCCCCTTGCCAGAACACGGTCAGGGCGTTGTCATCGGCGTTGAAGCCTTGCCCCTCGCGGGACACATCGTTGGCGGCGATCATGTCCAGCCGCTTACGCTGCAACTTGTCGAGGGCGTATTGTTCCACATCCACGGTTTCGGCGGCAAATCCGACGGTGAAGGGTTTGTCTGAAAGGGCGCCGACGGCCGCGATGATGTCGGGGTTTTTCACCAGCTTCACCACCATCTGGTCGTTGTCGCCGGTTTTCTTGATCTTCTGGCTGGCGACCTGCTCGGGGCGATAGTCGGCCACCGCCGCGCAGCCGATGAAGAGGTCGCACTCGCCGACCCGGCTCATCACCGCCTGATGCATCTGCTCCGCGCTCTCCACATCGACACGGGTCACGCCAGCAGGCGTAGCTAGCGTCACCGGACCGCTCACCAGCGTCACTTCGGCGCCCGCTTCACGGGCAGCTCGGGCGATGGCGTAGCCCATCTTGCCGGAGCTGTGGTTGCTGATGTAGCGCACCGGATCCAGCGCCTCGCGGGTTGGCCCTGCGGTGAGCAACAGCTTGACGCCTGCCAGCAAGGGCTCGGCGGCCAGCTGCTGACAGCAGCGATCCACCAGTTCGAGGGGATCCAGCATCCGCCCAGGGCCCACATCGCCACAAGCCTGGCTGCCGGCATCCGGCCCCCACAGCAGAATGCCGCGGCTGGCCAGGGTCTTGAGGTTGGCCTGGGTGGCGGCGTTGAGATACATCTGCTGGTTCATGGCAGGTGCCAGCGCGATGGGCGCCGGAGTGGCCAGACAGAGGGTGGTCAGCAGTTCGTCGGCCATGCCAGCAGCCATCCGCGCCATCAGGTTGGCGCTGGCGGGGGCAATCAGTACCAGATCGGCCCACTTGGCCAGCTCGATATGACCCATGCCTGCCTCGGCAGAGGGATCCAGCAGGCTGTAGGCCACCGGATGACCGGAGACCGCCTGCAGGGTCAGCGGGGTGATGAACTCCTTGGCTGAGCGGGTCATTACCACCCGCACTTCGGCGCCCTGATCTTTCAGGCGGCGTACCAGCTCGGCACTCTTGTAGGCGGCGATCCCGCCACTGACACCCAACAGGATGCGTTTATCGGCCAATCTCATCTGCTGTTTCTCTATCCGGCTCATTCTGACTGGTCGGCTAAGATACCACAGGCAATGGATGACGACAGGGGTTGGCATCAAGGGGTGTGGTCGGGCGCGCGCAATTTTTTGCTATGTTTTTCCTCAACAGGGATGAGGGAGAGACAAATGAGCATCAAAGAGTGGCCGGAAGATGAACGCCCCAGAGAGAAGTTGCTGCGTCAGGGGCCCATGGCGCTCTCCGATGCCGAGCTGCTCGCCATCTTTCTGCGCACCGGCGTCAATGGCCTGAGTGCAGTGGATCTTTCACGTAATCTATTGAATCAATTCGGCTCTTTACGCAGTTTGCTGGGGGCGGATCAACGGGCATTCTGCGAGGCGCACGGCCTTGGCCCGGCCAAATATGCCCAGTTGCAGGCGGTGCTGGAGATGGCCAGACGCCATCTGGCCGAGCAGCTGCAACGGGGTGATGCCCTCACCTCGCCCCAGCTGACCCGCGACTATCTGCAGGCCCAGCTGCGGGATCGGCCGCGTGAGGTGTTTGCCCTGCTGTTGCTCGACAATCAGCACAGAGTCATTCAATTTGTTGAGCTTTTTTTCGGCACCATCGACTCGGCGAGCGTCTGGCCAAGAGAAATCGTGCAGATCGCGCTCAAACATAATGCAGCCGCGGTGATTCTGGCGCATAATCACCCGTCCGGCGTCGCCGAGCCCAGCAGGGCCGACCGCCAGATCACGGATCGGATCACGGCCGCTTTGGCCCTGATCGATATCAGAGTGCTGGATCACTTGGTGATCGGTGATGGCATCACGGTTTCTTTTGCCGAGCGCGGTTGGCTATAACTGTGCTCTGGCACCGTATTAGTTGATCTTTGATCACGGATGCTGTATAAAATGCCGCCTTCTGTTTGCCCCGCAATCGAAGGCCAGCGGGGCAGATATTTGCTCGAGCAATGAAGTAAGATTTGGAGAGACTGACATGTCTAGAGTATGCCAAGTAACCGGCAAGCGCCCGGCAGTTGGTAACAACCGTTCGCACGCTAACAACGCCACCAAGCGTCGTTTCCTGCCGAACCTGCACACTCACCGTTTCTGGGTTGAGAGTGAAAAACGCTTCGTAAGCCTGCGCGTATCCGCAAAAGGCATGCGTATCATCGACAAGCGTGGCGTTGAAGTGGTTCTGGCTGAACTGCGCGCCAGCGGTGTTAAGGTATAAGGAATTAGATCATGGCTAAAGGTATTCGCGAGAAAATTCGCCTGAACTCCAGCGCCGGTACTGGTCACTTCTATACCACTACCAAAAACAAGCGCACCATGCCCGAAAAAATGGAGATCAAAAAGTTTGATCCCGTTGTTCGTCAGCATGTGATCTACAAGGAAGGCAAAATCAAGTAATTACTTGATGCTGCATTCCCAAAAACCCGGCTTCGTGCCGGGTTTTTTTATGCGCCGAATTCAGTACACTGCCGGTTCAAAGGGAGGCTTGCCATGTTCAAATTGAGCCGCAAAGGCTGGAATAACGTGATCATTGTGGTGGTGCTGATCGTGATCACCCTGTTGCATCGTATGGAGACTGCCCAGCAGGAGAACAGCGCCAAGCGGGCTCGCCCCTTGTTGCCGGATGCGTCCGTGGTGCTCACCTGGCAGGGGCCGAGCTGGCAGATTGAGCGGATCGGTCAGGGCTGGCGCAGCATGCCGGATCTGGGGCTCGACACTGCTCAGCTGGATGCCCGTCTGGCGCGCTGGCAGAGCTGGTTGCTGCCCCCCGGCGAGGTGGTGCGCGGTACCCCGGTGACCATCAAGGTGTGGATTGCCGGCCAGAGCGATCCGGTCGAGATCGGCCTCTATCAGAACAGCGGCCAATATGGCGCTCAGCTGCCCTCCGGTCTCTGGCTCGCCCTCACTGCCGAGCAGTATCGCGATCTGCTGCGTCCTGCTCCCTGAGTTTCTTTTCCTTGCGAGGTGCCCATGCCCGAATTGCCAGAAGTTGAAGTCAGTCGCCAGGGGATCTCCCCTTGGCTCACCGGTATCAAGGTGACGCGTGTAGTGGTGCGGGATGGCCGCCTGCGCTGGCCGATCCCCGGTGAGATTCAGGAGCTGGTGGACCTCACCATCCATCGGGTGCGTCGCCGTGCCAAATACCTGCTGCTGGAGACCGATTTCGGCACCGCCATCCTTCATCTGGGGATGTCCGGCAGCCTGCGCGTACTGGATATCGGCACTCCGGCCGAGAAGCACGACCACGTGGATATCGAGCTGGAGAATGGCAAGCTGCTGCGGCTCAACGATCCGCGCCGCTTCGGCGCCCTGTTGTGGACCCGGGAACCGGCCGAAGCCCACGCGCTGCTCGCCAAGCTGGGGCCAGAGCCGCTCACCGATGCCTTCAGTGCTGATTACCTGCGTGAGCGCGCCAAGGGGCGCAGCACCGCCATCAAACAGTTCCTGATGGACAATCAGGTGGTGGTCGGGGTGGGCAACATCTACGCCAACGAGGCGCTCTATGCTGCCGGCATTCACCCCAAACGGGCGGCGGGCAATATCAGTGCCGAGCGGCTGGGAACCCTGGTGGCCGAGATCAAGCGGGTGTTGGCCGAGGCGATTCGCCAGGGCGGCACCACTCTCAAGGATTTCACCAGTGCCGATGGCAAGCCGGGCTATTTCGTGCAGCAGTTGCAGGTTTATGGCCGTGGCGGTCAGCCCTGTTTCCACTGTCATACCCTGCTGACCGAGACAAGAATGGGCCAGCGCACCACGGTTTTTTGCAGTCATTGCCAGCACTGAGCGCACTTTTTGCCCCGATCCGGGGGAAGTTGTAACAGCGTATTTCCACTCTGTTGAAGATTTGCACAGCTGTCACTAGTATCCCGACCGTTCAGGCGGTTTGAGAATATAAAAATGACAGTTAAATCAATAGACTGGGAATATTTATCCCGGCAGGAGCGCTATTGCGCAAAATCCATGGCCCGCTTCCTCTACCCTGAGGGATGTGACCGGAAAACCTTCAATCGTGGCAAGTTCGTGCTGCGCAGCCTGCTCTATCGCAAGTCGCTGAGCCGGGTCTTCAGCCTGTTTCAGTGCGACTCGCTCAAGGCACTGCCAGCGGTCTATCCCGAGCTGCTCGACAAGCCGATGCGACCCTATCGCTTCGCCTGTGCCAGCGCCCGTGAGCGGGCCGAGATGCTGGAAAATCACTATCGGTTGCTGCTGGAGTGCTACCCGCAGCTGATAGACCCCCTCTATCTGGGCGAGGGGATCGCGCTGGGACACTATCCCCAGAGCGGCTGCCGCATTCTGCTGCGCCACGATGGCACCTTCCGCCGCGAGGCCGAGCTGGCGCTCTCCATCGTCAACGGGGAGGGGCAGCGCCTCTACAGCTGCGCCTTTTCGCTGGCGGGCAGCGTGGATCGTTTGATTCTGATGATCGGTTCCATGCAGGGGCCGGAGCCTGCGGTCGACAATGCTCAGGATCGGGTGCGCGAGCTGACCAAAGAGGGACACGGCCTGCGGCCCAAATCTCTGCTGGTGCAGCTGGTGCTGCAACTGGCGCAGAGCATGGCGGCGGCGGAGGTGCTGGCGGTGCGCAAGCGGGCCCACGTGTTTCAGGCCAAGCGCTACAGCAGCAAGCAGAAAGCCAATTTGCAGGCCGATTATGACGAGCTGTGGCAGGAGTTCGACGCCCGGGATGTGGATGCCAACTTCGTCGCCCTGCAAGCCCAGCCGCGCAAGCCGCTGGAGGAGATCGCCGCCAAGAAGCGGGCCATGTATCGGCGCCGCTACGAGTGGCTCGATCTGCTGGTGCAGGAGATGAATGAGCGGTTTGCCCGTCAGTAACCGGCAAGCAGGCTGGCCTCTCCATGCGAGAGAGAAACAACAAGGGCTACCCGCGGGTAGCCCTTGTTGTTTCTGCCATCAGGGGAGGAATTAGCGCTGTTGCTGTTTGGCTGCGATGGCCTGGGCCACCACGGGATCGACAAACTGGCGGATGTCGCCACCGTGCAGCGCCACCTCTTTCACCAGAGTGGAGGAGATAAAGGAGTTCTCCTCCGCCGGGGTGAGGAAGACGCTTTCCAGCTCCGGCATCAGGCGGCGGTTCATATTGGCCAGCTGGAACTCGTACTCGAAGTCGGAGACGGCGCGCAGGCCGCGGATCAGCACGTTGGCCTGATGCTCTTTGGCGAAATCGACCAGCAGGCCGGAGAAGCCCACCACCTTGACGTTGGGAAGCTGGCTGGTCACTTGCTGGACAAGCTGGACACGTTCTGCCAGATCGAACAGAGGTCGCTTGCTCGGGCTGTTGGCGACACCGACCACCACCTCGTCAAACAGCTTGGCGGCGCGGCCGATGAGATCGGCGTGGCCATTGGTAACGGGATCAAACGTCCCGGGATAGATCACCCTGGTAGTCATCTTTGTGGTCCTGCAACCTGGAAATTTGGTCGCATTATAAGGTCGTCGCTTGAGAATAGCAGTGCATCAGGCAAGAATACGCCATCGCGCATCAAGCCTCCTTGCATTGGTGACAGGGAGCAAAGGGATTTTTTATGAAACGTATTCTGGTCGTTCGCAATGACAAGATTGGTGACTTCATGCTGGCGTGGCCTAGCTTCGCCATGCTCAAAGGCTCCATGGAGTGTCATGTGACTGCCCTGGTTCCGGCCTACACGGCGCCGCTGGCCCGGCTCTGCCCCTGGATTGACGAGGTGATCATCGATCCGGGCGTGCGGGCCGACAAGGAGCAACAGCGAGCGCTGCTGGCGCGGATCAAGGCGGCGGCGTTCGACGCGTCCATCTGCCTCTTCTCCAACTCCCGCAACGCCATGCTGGTGTGGAAGGCGCACATCCCTTACCGGCTGGCACCGGCGACCAAGCTGGCGCAGGTGCTCTACAACCAGCGACTGGTACAGCGCCGCTCCCGCTCCCAAAAGCCGGAGTCCGAGTACAACCTGGAGCTGATCCGCCGCTTCCTGGCCGATCAGCAGGTGGCCGTGGTGGAGCCCAAGACCCCCTTCCTGCAGTTCGATGAGGAGACTCTGCGGCAGGTGCGCGAACAGCTGGCACTCAAGCTCAAGCTCGATGCCAGCCGCCCCTGGTTGATGGTGCATGCCGGTAGCGGCGGTTCGGCCAACAACCTCTCCATCGAGCAGTATGCCCGTATCATCATCAAGCTCAATCAGGCCTGCCCCGAGCTGCAGTGTGTGCTGACCGCAGGCCCGGGCGAGGAGAAGATGGCCGAACAGCTGGCGGCCGAGCTGCTGGCCCACGGCGGCAACGGCTGGATCTACCGCTCCAGCGATGGTCTGCCGATGTTCTGTCAGGTGCTGGCCAACGCAGCCCTGTTCGTTGCAGGCAGTACTGGCCCGCTCCATATCGCCGGCGCGCTCGATGTGCCGACCATCGGTTTCTTCCCGATGCGCCGCTCCGCCACTCCGCTGCGCTGGAAGCCCCTCAACAGCGAAGGGCGCCACCTTGCCTTCAGCCCGCCGGAGGATAGCGACCATCCTGAGGATATGAGCCAGCTAGATCCCAAGACCATGGTGCCGGTGATGGCCCGCTGGGCGGCGCCCTTCTGGCGCAAGTAACGTATGCAGCAATGCAAACAGGGCCCCGCGGGGCCCTGTTTCGTATGACGGTTATTCCGGCTGCTGCGGTTGCTGGCGCACCCAGAGGTCGGCGTATTTGACGAAGGTGGAGTGGGCGGAGAGGATCGCCAGCAGCAACCCCTGCTTGCCATCGAGGAAGCCTGCCTTGAGCAGGTACATCTTGATGAAGCAGCCGACGGCATGCATCAGCCCCTGACTGAGGGAGCCCTTCTTGCCGCGAGCGGTGCGCTGATCGGCCCAAGCGCGGGCATAACCGGCCGATTTGACCAGATAGTGCTCCAGATCCCGATAGGTGAAGTGGTGCAGGTCGCCGTAAAGGTTGACGATCTTCATGTTGGCGCGCACCTCCACCTTCTCGTGCACCAGCGCCTCGTTGTAGCTGGTGAGTGCCTTGGGATAGAGGCGCAGCACCCGATCCGGATACCAGCCACTGTGGCGGATAAAGCGGCCAAAGACCCAGGAGAGGCGCGGCAGCGAGTAGATGGTGTCGCTGGCCGGATTGGCCATCACGTTGGCAATGGCGGTTTTCAGCTCGGGGGTGAGCCGCTCGTCGGCATCCAGCCACAGCACCCAGTCGGATTGCACATGGGACTGGGCCAGTCGGCGCTGTTTGCCAAAGCCGGGCCACTTGGCGTTGACGAAGAAACGGGCCCCAAATTCGGCGGCGATGGCCGGGGTCTCGTCCTGACTGCCCGAGTCCAGAATGACGATCTCGTCCACCAGTCCGTCGAGGGAGGCGAGGCACTTGCGCAGGTTGTCGGCTTCATTCTTGACGATCAGAACGGCAGCCAGAGTCGGTTTTTTCACGAAATGGGGCTCTCGGTTGTTGCCCGTCTGGCGGGACATGCTCGAATTGGCGCCCATTCTAGCCTAAAAGCGTGGCCGGGGCATGGCTTGGGTGGTGGCTGGCCGAGGCAAAGCAGAGGCGATTACCAAGGAGCTTCTGTTATTTATCCGGTCGCTGCTTGTGGCGCGTAATCTCGCCCGGCCGAGGCAAAGCAGAGGCGACTACCAAGGATCTTCTGTTATTTATCCGACCATTCTTGGGGCATAATCTCGCCCAGTGATGATTAACCGCCGGGCCAGACCCGAGAGAAGACGCGTAATGAAAATATTGGTGATCGGCCCCTCCTGGGTCGGCGACATGGTGATGTCCCAGAGTCTCTACAAGGCGATCAAGGCCAACCATCCGGAGTGCGAGCTGCACGTGATGGCCCCCGCCTGGTGCTGCGCCCTGCTGGAGCGGATGCCGGAGGTGGACAAGGCGATCACCATGCCCCTTGGCCACGGTGACTTCAAGCTGGTGGCGCGCCGCCGCCTCGGCAAGCTGCTGGCAGCCGAGAAGTACGATCAGGCCATCGTCCAGCCCAACTCCATGAAATCGGCGCTGATCCCCTGGTTTGCCCGCATTCCGGTGCGTACCGGCTGGAAAGGGGAGCACCGCTTCGGCCTGCTCAACGATATGCGCAGCAACAAGTCCGCCTTCCCGCTGATGGTGGAGGGCTATCTGGCGCTCGCTTATCCCAAGGCGCAGATGAAGAGCCGGGCCGATATTCCGACCATTCCCCATCCCTCTCTGCACGTCGATCTGGTCAACCAGAGCAAGGCGCTGGAGCGACTGGGGCTGGATCGCGCCCGCCCGGTGCTGGTGCTCTGCCCCGGTGCCGAGTTTGGCCCGGCCAAGCGCTGGCCGGAGGGGCACTACGCCGTGGTGGCCCAGCAGCATCTGGACGAGGGGTGGCAGGTGTGGATCTTCGGTTCCAACAAGGATGTACCGGTAGCCAACACCATCCGGGATCGGGTCAACCTGCTGACTCGCCCCAACTGCCACGTGCTGGCGGGCAAGACCAGCCTGCACGAGGCGATCGATCTGATGGCGCTGGCCAGCCGGGTCATCTCCAACGACTCCGGCCTGATGCACATCGCCGCCGCCCTTAACCGGCCGCTGGTGGGCGTCTATGGCTCCACCTCGCCGCTCTACACCCCGCCGCTGGCGGATCGGGTCGAGATCGTTCACACCGACATCGAGTGCCGCCCCTGCTTCAAGCGCACCTGCAAGTTCGGACATCTCAAGTGCCTGATCGACCTGGCGCCGGAGCAGGTGGTCGATGCCTGCAAGAAGCTGGAGCAGAGTCAGTAAGATGCCCTACCGTCTGCTCTACAACCTGCTGATCCATCTGGGATTGCCGCTGGCGCTGCTGGCCCTCTACAAGTCGAAGAAAGGCAAGCCCGGTTTTGGCAAGCGCTGGGCCGAGCATCTCGGGCGGCTGCCCGCCACCGGACAGGAGGCGCCGCTCTGGATCCATGCGGTGAGCGTGGGGGAGACGCTGGCCATCACGCCGCTCATTCGTGCCCTCAAGGCGGAGCGACCCGATCTGCCGATCCTGCTCACCACCACCACCCGCACCGGCGCCGATCAGGCTGCCAGGCTGGGGGATCTGGTGATCCATCGCTACGCGCCGCTCGACTACCCCTGGGCCATTGCCGCCTTTCTCGACACCTTCAAGCCGCGCGCGCTCTGGGTGATGGAGACCGAGCTGTGGCCGAATTGGCTGGCCGCCTGTGAGGCGCGCCACCTGCCGGTGACCATCATCAACGCCCGTCTTTCCGAGCGTTCCTGCCAGCGTTATGCCCGCTTCCACGGCGCCTTCGATGCCCTGAGCCGGCCGCTGACCCATCTGCTCTGCCAGCATCAGGATGACGCCGACCGCTTCGTCCGCCTCGGCATCGAGCGTTCGCGGCTGGCGGTGACCGGCTCCATCAAGTTCGATATCCAGTTTGGTGACGAGGTGCAGGCCAAAGGTCGTGCCCTGCGCCAGCAGCTGGGGGCGGATCGGCCGGTCTGGATCGCCGCCAGCACCCATCTGGGTGAGGACGAGCAGGTGCTGGCCGCCTTCGATCTGCTGCTCAAACGCCATCCCGCTGCGCTGCTCATTCTGGTGCCGCGCCACCCCGAGCGGTTCGATCGGGTGGCCGAGCTGTGCGCCCCTTATGGCTGCGTGCGGCGCACTGATGGTGCTGCGGTGAGTGCGGAGGATAAGGTCTATCTCGGCGATACCATGGGCGAGCTGCCGCTGATGCTGGCGGCGGCTGATGTGGCCTTCGTCGGCGGCAGTCTGGTGAAGATTGGCGGTCACAACCTGCTGGAGCCGGCAGCCCTCGGCAAGCCCTGCCTGACCGGTCCCGCCTACTTCAACTTCAGCGACATCACCCGCCAGCTGGTGGCTCAGGGGGGCGCCGCCGTTGTGGCCGACGCCGCCGAGCTGGGCGAGCGGGTGAGCCAGCTGTTTGCCGACGGCAACGCCCGCCGCGAGATGGGCGAGCAGGCCCGCGCCGTGGTGCTGCGCAATCAGGGTGCGCTGGCACGTACTCTCTCGCACTGCCTCACTGCGCTGGAGAACGACTGAGTTTCAGCCTTTCATACATCTCAGCCATAAAAAAACGGAGCGCGATGCGCTCCGTTTTGTTTTTGGCGGTGACCGGAATTAGCGAACGATCAGCCCCAGCAGGATGCCGACCACACCGAAGTCGGAGTCGCTGAAGGTGGTGTTGGCAAAGCCGAGGTCGCCCAGCACCGGCAGCAGGAACACCGGCAGGATGGTGAGCAGCAGCAGGCCGTTGGCGAAGGCACCCAGAATGGCGCCGCGACGACCACCGGTGGCGTTGCCGAACACCCCGGCAGCAGCGCCGACGAAGAAGTGTGGTACTACGCCCGGGATGATGACGGTCAGACCCATGGCGTAGAGCAGCGCCATCCCCACCAGACCGGCGGCAAAGCTCGACAGGAAGCCGATCAGCACGGCGTTGGGGGCGTAGGGGAAGACGATAGGGCAGTCGAGAGCCGGCTTGGCGTTCGGCACCAGCTTGTCGGAGATCCCCTTGAAGGCCGGAACGATCTCGGCGATGACCATCCGCACACCCTGCAGGATGACGTAGACACCGGCGGCGAAGGTGATGGACTGCATCAGGGAGAACATGAACCAGTGCTTGCCCTTGGCGACGCTGGAGACAAACTCGGGGCCGGCGAAGGCGGAGGTCACCAGGAAGATGATGCCCATGGTGAAGGAGATGGCCACCGGGGTATCACGCAGGAACAGCAGGCTCTTGGGTACCTGTACATCTTCGCAGCTGTGGGCCTTGTTGCCGAACTTGGCGCCGATCAGGGCGGAGAGCACGTAGGAGCAGGTGGAGAAGTGGCCCAGCGCCACGTCATCGGAGCCGGTGATCTGCTTCATGAAGGGGTGGGCGATGGCCGGGAAGAAGACCATGGCGACGCCTACCACCAGACTGCCCACCGCGATCAGCGGCACGCCGCTCATGCCGCCGGCAGAGAGGATCACCGCCACCATCATCGACATGAACAGGGTGTGGTGACCGGTCAGGAAGATGAATTTCCACGGGGTCAGACGGGCGATCAGGATGTTCACCAGCATGGCGAAGAACATGATCATCGCCATCTCCTTGCCAAACGAGGTCTGGGCGATGGAGACGATGGCTTCGTTGTTGGGGACGACCCCCTTGATGCCGAAGGCGTGCTGGAAGATGACGGCAAAGTCACCCAGCGAGTTGATCACCAGAGTGGCACCGGCCCCCAGAATGACGAAACCCATGATGGTCTTGACCGTGCCCTTGATGCACTCGGTCACCGGTTTCTTCTGGGCAATCAGGCCGATAAGTGCGATCAGGCCGACCAGCACGGCGGGCTCGGACAGCACGTCAAACATCAGAAAGTTGAAAAATTCCATGGTCAGCTCCTGGCAACGGAAGATGCGGCCCGCAGGCCGCATGGAGGATCCTTAGAGGGCGCCCAGTTCGCGCAGGGCGGTGGCGAGCTTCTCTTTCATCGCGGCCTTGTCGACCATGTTGTCGAGGGCCACCAGACGGCCGTTGACGCCCATGCTCTGTAACTGCTCGGCGATGTCGCGGGTGGCGACAAAGATCTCGGCGCTTTCACTACCGGCGGAGGCCAGATCGCGGTGATCCACCTCGGCGGTGACCGCCAGCTCTTTCAGGATGCTCTTGATGCTCATCTCCATCATCAGGCTGGTGCCCAGACCGTGACCGCATACAACCAGAATTTTCATTGTTTCTTCCTCTGTCAGGTGCGCAGTGGCGCAGATCAGTAGCGCGCCAGAATGCGCAGGATGTCGTCTTTGGTGTCGGCAGCGATGATGGCCGCCACGTCCTCTTCATTCATAAACAGCTCGGCCAGCTGGGCGATGGTCTCCACGTGGGAGTTGCTGTCGCTGGCGGCCAGGGTGATCAGCAGCCGGATCGGGTCGTTGCCCTCGGAATCGAAGTTGACCCCCTGCCTGATGACGGTCAGCCCCAGACCCAGCCGGTTGACGCCGTCTTCGGGGCGGGCATGGGGCATCGCCAGACCGGGGCCCAGTACGTAGTAGGGGCCGAGCTCTTCATGAGAGCGAAACAGCGCCGCCACGTAGGAGGGTTCGATGGTGCCATTGGCCAGCAGGGGCGCCGTCGCCAGCTCGATGGCGTGACGCCAGTCGCGGGCTGCGGGTTCGATGCGGATGACATCCTCGGTCAGCAGTTGAGTCAGCATGGTGGTGATCCGGCTAGTTATGATGGCGCCAATCTATCGATCTTGCGGTGGTGAAACTGTGAGGGTGATCGCGAAAGTTAGCGCTATCAGATAGCGCTAACATCAAACTGTGATAGCGCTATCACTTCACCCATTAACGGGAGTCATCCTGCCCTCATTGTGGGGGAAAGAGAGTAGAATCGGCCTTGAGCAAATGGTCAGTGGCGCTCTTTTGCCTTAAAGTGAGCAGCCGCAAGTCGAGGATGGGATGGATGTCAGAAGCAAAGAAGCGCCGTAGCACGGGTCGGGTGACCCTCAACGATGTGGCCCAGCTGGCTGGTGTGGGGGCCATGACGGTTTCCCGTGCCCTGCGCACGCCGGAGATGGTCTCCGACAGGATGCGCGAGCGCATCGAAGCTGCGGTGGAAGAGCTCGGCTATATCCCCAATCGGGCCGCCGGGGCGTTGGCCTCTGCGACTTCCCAGACCATCGTAGTGATCGTCCCGAGTCTGGCGGAAGCGGGCTGTGGCGAGGTGATCGCTGGCCTGCAACAGACCCTGCTCGAGGAGGGTTACCAGATCATGCTGGGGGATGCTCAGCATCTGAAGCAGCAGGAAGAGCGCCTGCTGACCAGTTTTTTGCAGCACAATCCGGCGGCGGTGGTGCTGTTTGGTGGCGATCCCGGCGAGACGATCCGTACTCGCCTGAAAGCTGCCCGTTTGCCAGTGGTTGAGGTGGGTGCCATGGCCCGCAGCCCCATCGACATGAACGTGGGGGTCTCCAACTTCGATGCCGGTTATCAGCTCACCCGCCACCTTATCGAGCGGGGCTACCGCAATATCGGTTTTCTCTGTGCCCGTCAGGAGCAGTGGATGCTGCAACAGCGGATGCAGGGCTGGCAGAAGGCGCTGCTCGACAACTACCTCTCCCCCGATGCCATCATCAACACCTCTGAGCGGCCCAGCTTCAGCACCGGCGCCACCATGCTGGGGGAATTTCTGCTGCGCTGGCCCGAGCTGGACGCGCTGATCTGCGTCAACGACGAACTGGCGGCCGGGGTACTGTTCGAGTGCCAGCGTCGCCATTTGAATGTGCCGGGCAAACTCGCCATCGCCGGATTTGACGATCTGGATGTGGCGCGCGCCTGTTATCCGACCCTTACTTCGGTCAAGATCCCCTATCGCAAAATGGGACAGGAGGCTGCCGAGCTGATCCTGCGCCAACTGGCCGGGGAGCCCGTGATGGGCACCGCGCTGGCTCTCGATTTTCAACTGCAAAAGCGTCAAAGCAGCTGATCCCCGTTTCACACGTCATCAAAGAGGCAACCATGTTCAAGGCTCTGTTACTGGAAAACCAAGACGGCAAGACTGTACCGACTCTGACCCGGCTGGCCGAGAGCCAGTTGCCGGAAGGTGAGGTGCGGGTAGCGGTCGCTTACAGCTCCATCAACTACAAGGACGGACTGGCCATCACCGGCAAGGGCAAGATAGTGCGCCAGTGGCCGCTGGTGCCCGGCATCGACTTCGCCGGTACCGTGCTCGAATCTGCCGACAGCCGCTATCAGCCCGGCGACAAGGTGGTGCTGACCGGTTGGGGCGTGGGCGAAGGGCATTGGGGCGGCATGGCCGAACAGGCGCGGGTCAAGGGGGACTGGCTGGTGCCGTTGCCCGCCGTGCTGGATGAGCGCCAGGCCATGTGCATCGGTACCGCCGGTCTCACCGCCATGCTCTGCGTGCTGGCGCTGGAAGAGGCGGGCATTACTCCAGATAGCGGCGAGGTGCTGGTCACCGGTGCGGCAGGCGGTGTGGGGGCCACCTCGGTTGCCCTGCTGGCAGCCCTTGGCTATCAGGTGGCGGCGCTGACCGGTCGTCCCGAAGAGCAGGGCGCCATGCTGACCGCACTGGGTGCCAGCCGCATCGTGCCACGCAGTGAACTGCTGGTGCCCGCCAAACCGCTGGAGAAGCAGCTGTGGGCCGCTGCCATCGATACCGTCGGCAGTCAGGTGCTGGCCAAGCTGCTGGCCCAGATGAACTATGGCGGTGCCGTGGCGGCCTGCGGGTTGGCGGGCGGTTTTGATCTGCCGACCAGTGTGATGCCCTTTATCCTGCGCAACGTGCGGTTGCAGGGGGTCGATTCGGTGATGTGCCCGTTTGAACGTCGTCAACTGGCGTGGCAGCGACTGGCACGGGATCTTCCCGCCAGCTTCTTTGAACAGGCGATCACCGAGATTGGGCTGGAGCAGGTAGTGGAGGCCGCCGAAGCCATCACGCAAGGCCAGATCGCCGGCCGGACCCTGGTCAAACTTTGAACTCTCTCTGACTGGCGAGCCCGACAATTCCGGATAAAATTGGAGTGCGGGTGAACTATCCAAGGAGAGTGAAGATGGGTGGACACAAGCCGGATTACGACTCCTCTGATGATGATTGGGAGCCGGATTCCTGGGAAGAAGAGCTGGATCAGTGGGAAGATGAAAGCTGGCAGGATGATGACACTTTCGATGACCAGTGAACCACGGCATTGAACGAACAGGCGGGCTTTGGGCCCGCCTGATTTTTTTGCCGCGCTCACATGGCTGAGCGTTCGTCCTTGGTCAGGGGCGGGGCGCTGGGTAGAATGAACTGCCCAAATGACGCTCAAGGATGACTATGCGACTCTCCATCATATTGTTGGCTGCCCTGCTGGGTGGCTGTGTCTCCAACGATGATCCCTGCGAGAAGGTATGGAGTGAGGTGGGGGAGGCGGATGGCAAGCTGGGCTTCACCACCGAGCGGATCGAGTTCCATCAGGGGCAATGTGGCAAGAAGGTGGATCCTGAACTGTGGAAGCAGGGACATCAGAAGGGATTGGCATGGTATTGCCGCCCCGAGCATCTCTATCTGGCTGGCCGTTCAGGCGAGGAGTATCGCGGCGTTTGCCCGAATGATATCCAGGCGCGCAGATTGTTCGAACAGGGGCGTCAGGGGTGGACCGATCAATAACGCCCTGACAGGGAGGGGCGTTACTCCTCTTTCAAACGCAGCGGTTGGCAGAGGCAACCCTTGTCATTGGCACTGCGGGCGCACTTGCTGCAGACAAACTTGGGTTTGCGCACGATTTTTCTCAGCGCCTTGAGATCGGTGGGGATCTCGTGACGGCGCCATTCACACAGGGTTTTGCTGCCCATAACGACTACCTCTACGACTTGACGGCCGTATTGTAATCGATTTTCATTTCGAATAAACCGGCAAAGCTCGCTTATTGGCCGATATGCCAATAAGCGATTGTTTCGGGAGGGATTACTGGTAGAGGAACTTGGTGAAGATAAGCTCGCGCACCGCTTTCTTGCCGGTCTCTTTCACCAGCAGTTCGTTGACGGTTGTCTCGCACTCCTTGCGCAGTTCTTCTCGGTTGGTCAGGGACTTCACTTGATCGGCATTTTTGCTGCCAATCAGGCGGATGATGGCATCGCGGATCAACGGGTCATGCTGCTCCAGCAGCTTGAGATCGGCTTCGTTTTCTGCCATCAGCTCTACCGTGACCCGGATATAACCGAGGGTTTTGCTATCACTCAGGTAGTTGGTGATGATGTCGGGATCGAGCGCGTGGTAGGAGAAACCAGGCTTGGCAGCCCCCTCTGCGCCCTCGGCGGGCGGCTCATCTTCAGCCAGAGCTTGCTGCTGCAGGGCGCCACAGCTCAGTAACAACACCAGCAGAATTTTGAATATCTTCATATAGATGGCTCATCAGCAAGAGATAACCCATTTTTGATGTTGCCATCGGGGCCGTCAAGCACGGATGTTCTTACATTTCGCTATTGATTTACGGATAATAAACCGGATTTTAACCTGAACACGGAAATCTCTGGATGGTGAAGCTGTGAAGTCCGAGTTGACTGTTCCCCTCACGCCGTTAAGCGGGTGGCTGGCCCCCGAATGTTGCGAATTGCCCGCCAGCTTGCGCCCCTGGCTGCTGGAGCCCGGCTCCATGACCCGGCGTCTGCGTCAGCACAATCGCCACTTTTCGGTGGAGTGGCTGGGCAATCACCCGGTCGCCCTTACTGCCGATGAGCAGTGGCTGGTGGATTCGGCCTCGCCGGCCGGTACCTGCCGCGAGGTGATCCTGCACGGGGATCGTGGGCCCGCCGTGCTGGGCTGGACCCTGTTTGCCGATGACGCATTGCAAGGGAGCGGCATTGCCGAGCTTGGCGAGCAGCCGCTGGGTGAGCGGGTATTTGGCCATGAGCCTGCCCGCCGCGATTATCTGCAGCTGGCCCGTTTCGATATTGCCGCCAATCCCCGTTGCCCGGCCGCCACTGTCTGGGGGCGTCGTTCCCGTCTGTTTCTGGGGCAGTGGCCACTGCTGGTGCACGAGCTGTTTCTGCCCTCTCTCGTCTGTGACAAGGAGTTGGAGTGAATCTGTTAACCAAGGAGCGGGGACTTGCCTATATGCAGTTGGCCCGCGTCGACAAACCCATAGGCACTCTGCTGCTGCTGTGGCCAACCCTGTGGGCGCTCTGGCTGGCCGCTGGTGGCCTGCCCAATCTCTGGGTGCTGACCGTGTTTGTGGTCGGCGTCTTTCTGATGCGCTCGGCAGGGTGCGTGATCAACGACTATGCGGATCGCAACTTCGACGGCCATGTCAAACGCACCGCTGGTCGCCCCTTGCCCACGGGCAGAGTCAAGCCGTGGGAGGTGTTGGCGCTCTTCTTCGTGCTGGCGCTTATTTCGTTTGGTCTGGTGCTGACCATGAATCCGCTCACCATCGGCCTGTCGTTTGTCGCCCTGCTGCTGGCGGTGAGCTACCCCTTCATGAAGCGCTTTATCTCGAACCCCCAGCTGGTGCTCGGGATGGCCTTCTCCTGGTCGATCCCGATGGCCTATGCGGCCCAGGCGGATGCCCTGCCGCTGGTGGCCTGGCTGCTCTTCTTCGCCAACCTGCTCTGGACCGTGGCTTACGACACCCAGTACGCCATGGTGGATCGGGATGACGACCTCAAGATCGGCCTCAAATCCAGCGCCATCCTGTTTGGTCGTTACGACAAACGGATCATCGGCGCATTGCAACTATCGACGCTGCTGCTGTTGCTGGCGGTCGGGCAACTGATGACGCTGGGGGGCTGGTATTACTGGGGATTGCTGGGGGCTGCGGTGTTGTTTGTCTATCAGCAGCGGCTCATTCGCGAGCGGCAGCGGGAAGCCTGCTTCCAGGCGTTTCTCAACAACAACTATGTGGGGGCGCTGGTGTTTGCCGGTCTGGTGCTTGACTACCTGCTGGCGTGACATGTTCCCGCGCAGACTCCGATAAAAATGAAGGCCGCATCATGCGGCCTTCTTTGTTTGCGTTGCAGATTAGAGCTGATTGCCTGCCTGAATGGTGCGGCGGATCTTGTTGCTCAGCAGCGGCACTATGTTGTCTGCCAGCGCCTGGAAGCGGCCGAGATCCGGCTTGCACTCGGGGGAGAGGTAGCCCTCCTTGCGCAAGGTGTGGATCAGGGTGCTGAACAGCTTCTGGTCGAAGAACTCGGGGGCGTTGATGCCGTGCAGGGTGCCGAGGCGCTCTGCCATCATCAGGCCATCCGCCTCCAGCTGCTCCGCCTCGATATGGGGCTGGGCCAGCACCCGGGTCAGCACGATGGCGTAGCGTTGCAGGGTCTCCTGAATGCTCTCCGCCAGCAGCAGCAGGCGCATCTGGTTGGCCGGATTGACCCAGTAGCCGTCATCGCGGGTCTCGATCAGTTGCTGGGTCTGCAGCGCGTCGAGCAGGCTGTCGACCAGCGCCGGCAGCTCCTCCTCTTCATAACGCAGGAACAGCTCGGTCTTGAGCAGCGGATAGATGTCGATGCAACGGGCCATGATCTCGCTGCGGGAGATCCCTTCGCACCGTTCGATCAATGCCGCCACCAGAGAGGGCATGGCGAACAGGTGGAGGATGTTGTTGCGGTAGTAGGTCAGCAGGATCGCCTGATAGCGGTCCAGACTGATGATCTGCCCCAGTTTGTCCTCGCTCACCTCGAACTTGTTGAGCTCCATCGCCTGATCCAGCAGGGTCTTGGCATCCTCATCCGGAATGGTGCTCTGCGGGCTGTAGGGCACCGCCTTGAGCAGATCCAGATAGGTGTTGAGCTGGGCCTGCAACTCGTCGCGGGTCAGGGCGTGGCGCTCGGCGGCCAGCAGCGCCAGCGCACTCAGGGTCAGGCCGTTGACCGCGGCAGCGCCGTTGATG
Source organism: Aeromonas sp. R2-2 (assembly GCF_040908355.1). NCBI lineage: Bacteria > Pseudomonadati > Pseudomonadota > Gammaproteobacteria > Aeromonadales > Aeromonadaceae > Aeromonas > Aeromonas sp. R2-2. Next base: position 33,721 of record NZ_JBFODQ010000035.1, read on the forward strand.
CGGGTCATCAGCAGTTCGGCCAGATTGTTGACGGTGCCCGCCATCCACTCCGGACGCTCCTCTTCCCCGATGTGCTTTTTCCAGTCGGGAATATGTTCGCTCAGGTAGCTGTTGAGGGTCAGCGGTTCGCCGAAGTTGACGAAGCCACGGCCGTAGTTACGCAGCTTGCGCAGGATGCCGAGCACCTGCAGGAAGCTCTCCTTCTCCTTGCGGCTCCCTTTGAGCTCGTTGTGGTAGGTGTTCACCTCCATCACGTGCTCGTAGCCCAGATAGACCGGCACTAGAGTGACCGGCCTGTCCAGCCCGCGCATCATTGCCTGCAGGGTCATCGCCAGCATGCCGGTCTTGGGCGGTAGCAGGCGACCGGTACGGGAGCGACCACCTTCGGTGAAGAACTCTACCGAGTAACCCTTGGCAAACAGCAGGTTGAGGTATTCCCGGAATACCGTGCTGTAGAGCGGGTTGCCCTTGAAGGTGCGGCGAATGAAGAAGGCACCGCCGTGGCGGAAAATCGGGCCCGCCGGCCAGAAGTTGAGGTTGATGCCTGCCGCGATATGGGGCGGCACCATCCCCTGGTGGTAGATGACGTAGGAGAGCAGCAGGTAGTCCATGTGGCTGCGGTGGCAGGGGACGTAGACGATCTCGTGCCCTTCCTGCGCCAACTGGCGTACCTTCTCGGCGCCATTGACCGACAAACCGCGGTAGAGCTTGTTCCACAGCCAGCCGAGGAAGCTCTCGCCCAGGCGGATTAGACGGTAAGAGAAGTTGGAGGCGATCTCGTCCATGTAGCCATGGGCGCGCTTTTGCGCCTTCTCGAGGCTGATCCCCTCGCGCTGGGCCTCCTCTTCAATCGCCTGCTGGATCACCGCGGAGTCGAGCAACTGCTTGAACAGCAGGTTGCGGTTCGGCAGTTTCGGGCCGGTGGCAGCCAGCTGCTGGCGGCTGAAGTGGGTACGGGCCACTCGTGCCAGCTTGTGGGCGATGGCCTCGTCGGTGCCGTGCTTGTCGGCCATGTAGCGCAGGGAGAGCGGCGGCGAGAAGCGCACCAGATTCTCGCGACCCTTGAGGATCACGATAAGCGCCTTCTTCAGCCGGTTCGGCGCCAGGCTGCTGATGATGTTGAGGCCGGAGGCTTCTTCCCCTTCCCGACCCGGAGCGCGGCCCCAGAACAGGGTGACGGGCACTACCTGGATATCCAGCTCGGGATCCTGCTTGTGCAGATCCAGCAGCTGGTGGAACTCCTGCAGGAAGGGGAGCGGTTTGCTGCGTTTGCCAAACAGGGGAGGCGGACGATCCAGACAGACATAGCGCGGCAGCAGCTGGCCATTCAGTTCCAGCGGCGTGAAGGGACCGGGCAGACCGAGATCCTCGCAGCACTGCTGCAAGGTCATCAGGTCGGTGATCGAACTGGTTTTCAGGGCATAGACGATGGGTCTGGCCGGATCCAGATTGAGTTCTGTGATGGGATTTTCCGGCAGGCTCTTGTGATTGACCAAGCCGCTGACCGGCCATTGCAAGATGGCTCTGGAAATCTTCTGTCCTAGGGACATGTGCGTCTGCTCTCCAAAAAAATGCGGCGTGAGCATAGCAAATCGACAGCCCCTTGTCGCCGAGAGGTACGATGAGTCGGCTGCGCAGGATCAAAACAGCAGTAAATGAGGGGTTGGTTGCGACAAATGTCAGCTGCGCCTTGCCTTGGCCACTGCACTGTATATACTGCCAGTGTGCTGTATAAAAAGACAGGTGCCAATTCTATGAAACCCCTTACCCCCCGCCAGGCCGAAGTGCTGGAGCTGATCAAGGTGAACATGAGCGAGACCGGTATGCCGCCGACTCGTGCCGAGATTGCCCAGAAGCTTGGTTTCAAGTCGGCCAATGCGGCCGAAGAACATCTGAAGGCCCTGGCCAAAAAAGGGGTCATCGAGATCATGCCGGGCACGTCCCGCGGCATTCGCCTGTTGCTCGAAGAGGAAGAGGTGCTGGAAGAGAGCGGCCTGCCGCTCATCGGCAAGGTCGCTGCCGGTGAACCTATCCTGGCTCAGGAGCATATCGAAAGCCACTATCAGGTTGATCCCGCCCTGTTCCATCCGCGCGCAGATTTTCTGCTGCGGGTACAGGGGATGAGCATGAAGAACATCGGCATTCTGGATGGCGATCTGCTGGCGGTGCACAAGACCCAGGAGGTGCGCAACGGTCAGGTAGTGGTCGCCCGTCTCGATGAGGATGTCACCGTCAAGCGCTTCCAGCGCAAGGGCAGTCAGGTATGGCTGCTGCCGGAAAATGAAGAGCTCTCCCCCATCGAGGTGGATCTCTCCTGCCAGCAGCTCACCATCGAAGGGCTGGCGGTCGGAGTAATCCGCAACGCCGACTGGATGTAATCATCCCCGCCAACTGCGTTTGCCACACGGCCTCCTTCGGGAGGCCGTGCTGTTTCTGGTGCACTTTCCCTGTCATATCAAACAGATCATCGGCGGCGGCATTTTTGTCCTGTGCGACCGGCTACCAATCATCCATTTCAGATATATGCTCAGATCAGTGCCCTGTCGCCGAGACTGGGCTTGGCACCTCCCTCTGACCATCACAATGCGTCGGTACGGGAGGGCCGGTAACAACGAGAATCGGGCAGTACACCTTCACGGGATATGAAGGGGGAGTGGGGAGATCCCGAACCTTGTCAGGCAAAGGGGACCACTCGTAATGGTTGCAGATAGTCGTGACGGGCCTGTTCCCAGTTCAGGCCGACGAAGCAACATGACCTGTCGGTCAAGGAGGACTGGTATGGCATCAAGATCGCCATGGGATTCAGAGGCTGGGGCTGCGCCAGCGGAATCGTCAATCACCCGTTTCGTCAAAGGTAGCCGGATGACCTGGTTTTACGGTCTCTGGCTGCACCATCGTGGTTCGCACTGGACGCTCTGGCTGGGATGCCCGAAAGAGAAGGTGGTGCGTCTGGTATTGCTGTTCAAGCGTGGTCATGGCGATCGCCAGGGGGAAGAGGGCTGGCTGGCCCCCGTGATTCCCATCGGCGTGCGGGCCATCGGCAAGATGTTGCAGCAGGGACGCAACGCTCGCCCCTGAGCAGAAGAGACAAACAAATCCATCCATAACCGGCACCCGAGGGGGCCGGTTTTTTTATGGCCGCAACTGGCGATTAATTATGCCAAATGGTCGACTCCTGACAGGGCGTTGCACAAGGTTGAACCACCTTGGCGGCTCGCTGGGGTACAATGCCCCCTCTTGTCCGGTCACTGCTGGCCATCTGCCTCGAACTGAAAGGGTCTCTTGTTATGATGAAGCTCCGCTATCCCTTGCTCTTTCTGCTGCTGACAGCCTGCCTGATCCTGGTGTTCTACGCCACGCAGCCAGAGCAGCCGGAACAGGCCGATTATTATCCGGCGGGGCGGGACATCAATGATTTCGCCTTTACCGATGCGGACAACCAGCCGTTCACTCCTGCCAACCTTAAGGGGCACTGGACCTTCCTGTTTGTCGGTTACACCTTCTGCCCCGATATTTGCCCCACCACCCTGGCAGATATGCGTTCCGTCTATGACCAACTGAAGAAGATGGCGCCCGACAGTCAGGTGGTGTTTATCTCGGCGGATCCCCAGCGTGATGATATTCCACGTCTCAAGACCTATACCGCCTTCTTCAATCCCGAGTTCAAGGCGGCCACTGCCCCCCACGACAAGCTGTTCCCGTTCGTGCGCAATCTGGGGCTGATCTACTCCATCGCCAATCAGGGGGAGAAGGATTACCTGATCGATCACTCCGCCTCCATCGTGCTCATCAATCCCAAGGGCAAGCTGCAGGCGGTATTCCGCCCGCAGGTGGCGCCGGGTCAGGTACCACGGGTGCAGATGGCCACCATGCTCTCTGACTTCGCCCGCATCCTGAAGCTGACAGGCCACTGAGCGTGACCCCAGCTGTTGCCTCCTGGTGGCGAGATCCCTCTCGCCACCGCGCCGTCTTTGCGCTCGCTCTGCCCATGGTTTTTTCCAATATCACCACCCCCTTGCTGGGGCTGGTGGACACCTGGGTGATCGGTCATCTCGGTCAGGCCTGGTTTCTGGGGGGCGTCTCGGTCGGTGCGACCCTGATCAACCTCATCTTCTGGCTGCTCGGCTTTTTGCGGATGTCGACCACCGGGCTGACGGCGCAGGCGCACGGCGCCGCCGATGGTCGTGCCCAGCTCGATACCCTGCTGCGGGCGCTGGGGCTGGCCATTGCTCTTGGCCTGGCGCTGCTGTTGTTGCTCTTCCCCCTGTTGCCACGACTGATCGCCCTGAGTGGCGGCTCGCCCGAGGTGCAGCTCTATGCGGGCCAATATGTGGCGGTGCGGATCTGGAGCGCTCCGGCGGCGCTCTGCAATCTGGTGGTCATGGGCTGGCTGTTGGGGATGCAGGATGCCCGCAGCCCCATGGTGATGTTGATCCTCACCAATCTGGTCAACATGGCGCTCGATGCCCTGTTTGTGCTGGGGCTCGGCTGGCAGGTGCGGGGTGTGGCGGCGGCCTCGGTCATGGCGGACTACTGCGCGCTGGCAGTCGGTATCTGGCTGGTACGCCGTCAGCTGCGGCAACTGGCGCCGACGGTGTGGCAGGATGGTTGGCAGCGCTGGCGGCAGCTTGCGCCCATGGTGCGGCTGCTCGGTCTCAACCGCGATATCTTCCTGCGCTCCCTCTGTTTGCAGCTCTGCTTCGCCTTCATGACTCTGCAAGGGGCGCGGCTGGGGGATGTGGCGGTGGCCGCCAATGCGGTGCTGCTCAACTTCCTGATGCTCATCTCCTATGGGCTCGATGGTTTTGCCTATGCGGTGGAGGCCATGGTAGGGCGAGCCATCGGTCAGCGGGATCGGCAGAAACTGCGGGAGGCCATCGTGCTCAATCTGGGCTGGGCCGCCCTCATCGCCAGTGGTTTTACCCTGGTGTTTGCCCTCTTTGGTGCCCAACTTATCGGCTATATCACCGACATTCCGGCCGTGGTGGCGGAGGCAAATCATCAGCTTCCCTGGCTGATCGCCATGCCCTTGTTGGCGGTCTGGTGTTTCCTGCTGGATGGTGTCTTTATCGGGGCGACCCGGGCGAAGGAGATGCGCAACAGCATGTTGCTGGCCGCGTTTGGCGGCTTCTTCCCGATCTGGTGGCTCTGTCAGTCGTGGGGCGTAGCCGCGTTATGGGCGGCGATGGCGGCGCTGATGGTGGGGCGCGGTCTGTCTCTGGGGGTCACTTGCTGGCGGCTGGAGCGCAGCGGGCATCTGCTCGACGCCCGCCACTGATCATCGGTGGCGCTTACATGGCGCCGTCGTAGCCGAGCTGGCGCCAGCTCTCGTAGACGAACACAGACACCGCGTTGGAGAGGTTCATGCTGCGGCTCTGGGGCACCATAGGGATGCGTAGCCGCTGCTCGAATGGCAGGCTCTCGATGATCTCGATGGGCAGGCCGCGACTCTCCGGGCCAAACAGCAGGGCATCGCCAAGGGCATATTGTGCTGCCGAGTGCGCGGTGCGGCCCTTGGTGGTGCAGGCAAACACCCGCTTGGGTGCCACGGCAGCAAGAAAAGCCTCATAGCTTGGCCAGCGCTTCACCTCGGCAAATTCGTGATAGTCGAGTCCCGCCCGCTTTACCCGCTTGTCATCCCACTCAAATCCCAGCGGCTCGATCAGATGGAGCCGGTAACCGGTATTGGCGCAAAGCCGGATGATATTGCCGGTGTTGGGCGGAATTTCCGGCTGGTAGAGGACGATATCGAGCATGACGAGCTCCTGCAAAGAGATGTAAAGCCAAGAAGGGGCGCCAGCATACCCAGCGCCCGTCCGGATGAAAAGGATCAGGCGATGGGCAAGCGGATGGTGATGGTCAGCCCGGTCGGGTGATTGTTGCTGGCCGCAATGGTACCGCCGTGGCGCTGGATCGCCTCCGAGGCGATCGCCAGCCCCAGCCCGGTGCCGCCAGTCTTGGCGTTGCGGGCATCATCGACCCGGAAGAAGGGCTGGAACAGCAGCGCCTGCTGCTCGTCAGGCACCCCGGGGCCGTCATCCCGAATGGTCATCACCCACTCCAGTCCCTCCCGATACCAGTCCACCTTGATGAACTCGCGGGCATATTTGAGGGCGTTGCGCAGGGGGTTCTCCACCGCCCGGGCCAACAGCTCGGGCCACATCTGGATCGACTCTGCGGGCAGTGGCGGCAGTCTGAGCTGTTTGCCGCTCTGGTTTGCCTCGAACATGGCATCTTCGAGGATGGGCTCCAGCAGGTCGGCCAGCGGCTGTACCACCGGTGCCTCCACATGCTGCTGCACCCGCGACAGATCCAGCAGATCGCCGATCAGCTTGTCCAGCCGTCCGATCTCCGATTCGATCCGCGCCAGCTCGGCGCTGTCACCCTGCTTGCGGCGGATCAGCGCCTGCGCCAGTTGCATCCGGGTGAGGGGACTGCGCAGCTCGTGGGAGATATCGGAGAGCAGCTGTTTCTGCTTCTGGATCATGCTCTTGAGCGTCTCCACCATACGGCTGACGTTATCCGCCAGCTGACCGATCTCGTCGCCCCGTCCCAGGTTGGGTATCTGTACCTCCAGATTGCCGGCCGCCAGTTGGGAGACCGACTTCTGCAACTGCAGGATGGGCCGGGTCAGCCGCCAGGCGAGCAGCAGGCAGAGCGGGGTGCTGACCAGCATCGAGATGCCCAGAATGCGGATCGGGTGATCCAGCACCTGAATAAACAGGAACAGGTAGGGATTCTCGGCATTGAGGCCGAAATAGACGTGATAGCGATGACCGTGGTGCTCCATCAGGAAGGGGCCGGCGATCGCCTTGCGATCCTCATTGCCCAGCATGGGATTGGCCGGGTCATCGGCATCCACCATAAAGCGCACCACGAACTTGCGCGGATGGGTGGTGGACTGGATCTGCCCCTTCTTGTCGCGCAGGTAGACGTTGTCCACCGGCAGCATGGCGATCTTGTCCATTGCCTTGGCCAGATCGAAATCCTGATCCGGTTCGGCGGCGTTGAGCAGGGCCTGCACGTTGTTCTGCATCCGCGCGACTTCGTGGGTCGGCAGCGGGATCTGGTTGCGGGGATCCAGGGTCGGCAGGCTGATGACGGCGGCCAGCATCACCAGCAGCATGAACCAGAACCAGAGGAAGATGTGGGTCGAGATCCCGTTGAGGGAGTTGATGCGCTCTATTCTTGCTCTAGCCACAGGTACCCGCGCCCCCGTACGGTTTTGAAGCGGGGCTGGCCATCGGTGCGGTCCGGCAGCTTTTTGCGCAGGTTGCTCAGGTGCATGTCGATGGCCCGATCGAAGGGTTCCAGCTTCTTGCCCAGCACCTGCTCGGAGAGGTGGCTCTTGCTGACGATCTGGCCAGGATTGCGCAGCAGGCACTCCAGCAGGCCGAACTCGGTGGCGGTCAGCTCCAGCAGCTGCTCGCCGCAGCGTGCCTGCTGCAGGCCGGGTTGCAGCACTATGTCCATGAAGCTGACTTCGTCGGAGGAGTTGCCGCGTTGGGGCGGGGCGCTCTGGGTACGGCGCAGGATGGCACGCACTCGGGCCAGCAGCTCCCGATCATCGAATGGCTTGGCCAGATAGTCGTCGGCCCCCGCCTCAAGACCGTTGACCCGATCCTGGCTGTCGCCACGGGCGGTCAGCATCAGTACCGGTGTTTCATGGGTTTTGCGCAGCTTGGCCAGCATGGCGAAGCCGTTGAGTTTGGGCATCATCACATCGAGCAGCACCAGATTGAAGCTCTGCTCTGCCAGTCGTTGCAGCCCCTCTTCACCATCCTCGGCGACCGTGACCTGAAATCCCTCCAGGGTCAGAATTTCGGTGAGCAACTGGGTCAATTCAAGATCGTCGTCGACCAGGAGTATTCTGTTCATCGGGTGTTATTCCGCAGATTTTCGCGCCAAACTGACGCCAGGGTCAGGGTATAATAAGTTTTTCATCGCCAGAGGAAAGCCGGTTTTGAGCCATCAACAATATTCCCGTTGGGTTACCTTTGCCAGCATGGCGGCCGTCACGACCGCCACCCTGCTCATCATCGGCAAACTGATCTCCTGGCTGATGACAGATTCATCAACCTTGCTGGCATCCCTGACTGACTCCTTTATGGATGTGAGCGCCTCCATCATCAACCTGCTGGCCATCCGTTATGCGCTGGCCCCTGCCGATGACGAGCACCGCTTCGGTCACGGCAAGGCCGAGTCGCTGGCCGGACTCATCCAGTCGGCCTTTATCTCGGGTTCCGCTTTGCTGCTGGTGATGCACGGCATCTCGTCGCTGCTCAAGCAGGCACCCATCGAGCGGCTGGAGGCGGGCCTCTGGGTCAGTGGTGGCTCCATCGTGCTGACCCTGCTGCTGGTCAGCTTCCAGAGCTTTGTCATTCGCAAGACCAACAGCGTCGCCATCAAGGCCGACATGCTGCACTACCGCTCTGATCTGCTGCTCAACGCCGGGGTGCTGCTGGCGCTGGTGTTGGCAGGACAGGGGTGGTACTGGGCCGACGGCCTGTTTGCCATCCTGATCGGTCTGTTCCTGCTGTGGGGAGCGTTGCATATTGGTTACGAATCGGTGCAGGCGCTGCTCGATCGTCAGTTGCCAGCCGAAGAACAAGCGAGAATAATGGCCCTCTGCTGCGCCGTCGAAGGGGTTCACGGCGTCCACGATCTGCGCACCCGCCAGTCGGGGCCGACCCGCTTTGTGCAGCTGCACTTGGAGCTGGATGACCAGATCCCTCTGGTCAAGGCCCATCAAATCGCCGATGAAGCCGAGCTGGCCGTGCGCCAGGCTTTCGAGCGAATGGATGTCATTATCCACATGGACCCCATCTCGGTGCTGACAAAAGAACAACAGAGCCCTCACCCTGAACAACAGTAGGCTGCAACATGGATGAACTGGTTGCCAAAACCTGGCACAAAATTCAGCAAGAAGCACAGTGCATGGCGGCCCAGGAGCCGATGCTGGCCAGCTTCTTCCACTCCACCATTCTAAATCACAAGAATCTGCGTTCGGCCCTCAGCTTCCAGCTGGCCAACAAACTCGACAGCGCCACCATGCCCGCCATCGCCCTGCGCGAGGTGATCGAGCTGGCCCTGCGCAGCGAGCCCGAGCTGCTGACGGTAGTGGCGGCTGACATCTGCGCTGTGCAGGAGCGGGATCCTGCGGTCGATCTCTTCTCCACCCCGCTGCTTTATCTCAAGGGGTTCCATGCCCTGCAGGGGTATCGGGTCGCCAACTGGCTGTGGCGTCAGGGGCGCCGCTCGCTGGCCCTTTATCTGCAAAACCAGATCTCGGTGGTGTTCGGGGTGGATGTGCATCCGGCCGCCCGCATCGGCAAGGGGATCATGTTTGACCATGCCACCGGCATAGTGGTGGGCGAGACGGCGGTGATTGAAGATGATGTCTCCATCCTGCAGAGCGTGACCCTCGGTGGTACCGGCAAGGAGAGTGGCGATCGCCATCCCAAGATCCGCGAAGGGGTGATGATAGGGGCGGGCGCCAAGGTGCTCGGCAATATCGAAGTGGGTGTGGGCGCCAAAATTGGCGCGGGCAGTGTGGTGATCAACCCGGTGCCGCCTCATACCACGGTCGCTGGCGTACCCGCCAAGATCGTCGGCCGTCCGGAGTGCGACAAGCCTTCACTGGATATGGATCAGTGTCTCTGATCTCCCGGCCGGAGTAGTCGATGGCCAAACGTTGGTCGGGTTATCTGATTTTGGGGATGTGGCTGCTCAACCTGCTCCATCTCTATCTGGGACTCTCCCCCTGGCCTGCGGCCATTGCGGCCTGGGGGGCATCACTGCTCACCTGGCCCTGGCTGGTGGGGGCCGCCAAGCGGCAGGCGCTGGCCTTGTATGGCGCGGCGCTGTTGCTGCTCTTCTTCTCCTGGTGGCAGGGAGCGACCCTCACCGCCGGTGACTGGCTGCTGCCCAACATCAATATGCTCACCATGTTTGCCGCGGTGAGCACCCTCAACCTTGCCACCTCCGGCTTGCTGACCGGCACCACCTCCTGGACCGGACGCAAGGGGCTGTGGAGCACCATGGCCAGCCTCAATCTGCTGGGGGCGGTCATCAACCTCTCGGTGCTGTTCATCATCGGCGATCGCCTGGAGCGCAATGGCACCCTGGAGCGGCGTCAGGTGATGGTGCTGAGCCGGATCTTCTGTGCCGCTGCCTTCTGGTCACCCTTCTTTGTCGCCATGGCGGTGGCGCTCACCTATGCGCCGGGCTTGCAGCTCTCCCATATTCTGCCGTTTGGAATCCTCGCCGCCTTGCTGGCGATGGGGCTGACTGCCTGGCAGGTGGAGCGGATCGGGGTAGCCGACTTTGCCGGTTATCCGCTGCGGCTGCAGACCCTGGGGTTGCCGGTCACGCTGGCGCTGCTGGTACTGCTCATCAAGCAGGTCTGGCCCCAGCTCGGCATTCTGGCGGTGATCGCGCTGGTGGCCCCGCTGCTGGCGCTGCTCTTTATGCCGAGGGCCGGGCGCAAGGCGGCTCTCAAGCGGCAGGTGGTGGAACGCTTTCCCGCCATCGGCGGTCAGCTGGTGCTGTTTCTGGGGGCCGGTTTGCTGGCGGCAGGCATCAACAGCGCGCTGTCGGTCATCGATCTCGGTGCCGGTCATGGCCTGCCACTGTTCAACCACTTTGGCTGGCTTGAGGCATCCCTCACTCTGCTGCTGATCCTGCTGGTGGCCATCGTCGGGGTGCATCCGCTCATCAGTATCTCCGGGCTGGCGCCGCTGCTCTGGCCGCTGGCGCCGGATCCCAGCCTGCTCGGCATGTGTTTCCTGCTGGGATGGGGGCTTGCCACCGGCACCAGTCCGCTCTCCGGCTCCAATCTGGCGCTGGCCTCCCGCTACAACCTCAGTGCCGGGCTGATCCTGCGCTGGAACCTGCTCTACGGCCTGCTGATGTATGTGGTCGCCTGTCTGTTGCTGGGGGCTTATATCGCCTTGCATGGATAACGGCGGCGCCGTCAGGAGGGGGCAAATGATGCGCGGGTGGCGGGGCTTTTTACACACGGTTCAGTGTGTTGTCGCGGCTCGGGCGCAGGATGCGAGAAAAATAGACGCATATTTAGACAATACATCTATGGAAGGCGCATTTTACAGCGCACTGGCTTGTTTGTGCCGATGCGCTCGGGGTATGCTGGCTTCACGCGCTTGAATCGCCCTCTGTGGGGCATCGCAATTGAACAAACAGGTATGCATATGTCACTAGAAGTCCTTGAGCAACTCGAATCCAAAGTACAATCCGCTGTCGACAACATCTCCCTGCTGAAGATGGAGCTGGACGAGCTGAAAGAGCAGAACAGCAAGCTGCAAGACGAGAACCATCAGCTGCGCAACGAGCACACTGCATGGCAGGAGCGTCTGCGTGCTCTGCTGGGCAAAATGGATCAGATGGGCGAAACCATCTAATTCATCGCCTTCAGGCAGAATTGAAAACGGGCCGCTCCATGAGCGGCCCGTCTGTTTTTGGCAGGGTGAGGATTATAGCGCCAGCAGCTGCTTGACCGTCTTCTCGATGCCGTCCGCCGCTTCGACTATGTTGTTGGCCAGCATGTAGGCGGGGGTGGAGATTACCTTGCGCTCCTGATCCACCACGAATTCGTTGACCGGGCAGTTGAGATGGCTGCCACCCATCGCCTCGATGGCGTTGGCGGTACCCTCGTCATGGCCGATGGTCGCCAGCGTCCCGGCGCCATAGATCAGCGGGATCATGGCGGGCGCGATGCAGATATAGGCGGCCGGTTTGTTGGCGTTGGCAAAGCTCTGGCACGCTTTCAGCACATCGGGCTGGATCTGGCATTCGGCTCCTTTGATAGCGAAGTCGCACAGGTTTTTGGCCGCGCCAAAGCCGCCGGGCACCAGCAGCGCGTCGTAATCGGCCGCATCCAGCTCGGCCACATCCTTTATCTGGCCACGGCAGATGCGGGCCGCTTCGACCAGCACATTGCGGCTCTCTCCCTCGCTCACTTCACCGGTCAGGTGGTTGATGACATGGAGCTGCGCCACGTTCGGGGCGAAGCACTGGACGGCGGCTCCCTGACGGGCCAACGCCAGCAGGCTGATGACGGCCTCGTGGATTTCGGCCCCGTCAAAGACACCGCAGCCACTCAAAATCACGGCCACTTTTTTCATGGCAAACTCCTCGTTGTTGAAAATGTGAGCCAGGATGGATTGTTGTACTTTTGTATGGTTATCGCTCGCCCTCCGCTGGTCAAGTCATCTTGCTGTGCTAGGATTGTTTCGTTTTGGATCCTGCCGTACCTACTCCCTTAAATCTTTTTCCACATTGATCGAGATCATTCTAACTGTCTCGCGATCGGTTTTTACGATCTCAATGCATTGTTTTTAATGGGTTTTTATATTCTTATGCACAGTTTTATCACTGTGCGCTCTGATGCGTCCCATTTTTGAACACAGAGTTATCCACAGATTGAGTCCCTTTATCGGGCGCTGTGTGCTGTTGCTGCGCCCCTTGGTGTGAGGGGGGCCCTGTGGCATCCTAGCGGCTGTTTATCTCTGGCAGGACGATTTCATGGCCCCTAGCAACCCCCTTATTCTGGTCGACGGCTCCTCTTATCTTTACCGCGCCTTCTTCGCCTCCCAGCAGGCCGATCTGCGCACATCGACCGGTTTGCCGAGCGGCGCCGTCCGTGTCATGGCCAACATGATGCGCAGCCTGCGCAAGCAATATCCTGACTGTCATGTGGCCGTGGTGTTTGATGCCAAGGGCAAGACCTTCCGCGACGACATCTATCCCGAATACAAGGCGACCCGCGCCAGCATGCCGGACGATCTGCGCAGCCAGGTTGCCCCGATCCACCAGATGATCAAGGCGATGGGCTTCCCCTTCCTGATGGTGGAAGGGGTTGAAGCCGACGACGTGATCGGCACCCTGGCCCGCCAGGCGACCGAGAAGCAGCTGCCGGTCCTGATCAGCACCGGTGACAAGGACATGGCGCAACTGGTCTCTGACCATGTCACCCTGATCGATACCATGAAAGATGTGAAGACCGATCGGGAAGGGGTGATCGAGAAGTTTGGCGTGCCGCCCGAGCTCATCATCGACTATCTGGCCCTGATTGGTGACAAGGTCGACAACATCCCCGGCATGACCGGCGTCGGCGAGAAGACCGCGCTGGCCCTGCTGCAGGGGATCGGCAGCATCGACGAGATCGCCGCCAACCTCGACAAGGTGGCCGCGCTCGGCTTTCGTGGCTCCAAGGCGTTCGCCGACAAGTTCCGCGAGCAGGAGGAGCAGGTTCGTCTCTCCTATAGACTGGCGACCATCAAGACCGATGTCGAGCTGGAACAGAGTCTGGAAGAGCTGTTGCTCAAGCCGGTCGACAAGGAGTCCCTGCTGGCGGTCTATCGCGAATACGAGCTGCGCAACCTGATCAAGGAGCTGGAATCCGGTAGTGAAGAGGGCAGCGAGAGCGCTGGACAAGAGGAGGCTGGCGATGAGAGCGCCGCTCCGGTTGCCGCCATCGAAACCGACTACCGCTGCATTCTGGACGAAGCCGAGTTTGACGGCTGGCTGGAACAGCTGAAAGCGGCACCGTTGTTTGCCTTCGATACCGAAACCACCAGTCTCGACTATATGGAGGCACGGATTGTTGGCGTCTCCTTCGCGGTTGAGCCGGGCAAGGCTGCTTATGTGCCGTTTGGCCATGACTATCTGGGGGCGCCGGTACAGCTGAGCGAGGCCGTGGTGCTCGGCAAGCTCAAACCGCTGCTGGAAGATCCGACCCGTCTCAAGGTGGGGCAGAACCTCAAGTACGACCGCAACGTGCTGCTCAACCATGACATCGACCTGCAAGGTATCGCCTACGACACCATGCTCGAGTCCTACGTGCTCAACTCCACCGCCAGCCGCCACGACATGGATTCGCTGGCCAAGCGTTACCTCGGGGTCGAGACCACCTCCTTTGAAGATATCGCCGGCAAAGGAGTGAAACAGCTCACCTTCAACCAGATCGAGCTGGAGCAGGCTGCCCCCTATGCGGCGGAAGATGCCGATATCACCCTGCGTCTGCACCAGACCCTGTGGGGTCAGCTGGAGGCCGTGCCGGGTCTCGCCAGGGTATTCAGCGAGATCGAACTGCCCCTGCTGCCAGTGCTGGCGCGGATGGAGTTGCTCGGCACCACTATCGATCCCAAGTTGCTGCACCAGCAGAGCCAGGAGATCGAGCTGCGGTTGGCGGAGCTGGAGAAGCAGGCCCATGAGCTGGCTGGACAGGAGTTTAACCTCTCCTCGCCCAAGCAACTGGGGGAGATCCTCTTCACCAAGCTGGGGCTGCCGATCATCAAAAAGACTCCGAAGGGGGCACCGTCCACCGCAGAAGAGGTGCTGGCCGAGCTGGCGGAGACCTACGAGCTGCCGCAACTGCTGATGGAGCATCGTGGGCTGGCCAAGCTCAAGTCCACCTACACCGACAAGTTGCCGCTGATGATCAAGCCGCAAACCGGGCGGGTACACACCTCCTATCATCAGGCGGTAGCGGCTACGGGCCGTTTGTCATCATCTGATCCCAACCTGCAGAACATCCCGGTGCGCAACGAGCAGGGGCGCCGGATCCGTCAGGCCTTTATTCCGAGCGCCGGTTACAAGCTGGTAGCGGCGGACTACTCCCAGATCGAGCTGCGCATCATGGCGCACCTTTCCGGTGACAAGGGGCTGCTGACCGCCTTTGCCGAGGGCAAGGACATCCACAAGGCGACCGCCGCCGAGGTGTTCGGCGTGGCGCTCGATGCGGTCACCACCGACATGCGCCGCAGCGCCAAGGCGATCAACTTCGGCCTTATCTACGGCATGAGTGCCTTCGGTCTGGCCAAGCAGTTGGGGATTGGCCGCGCCGAAGCGCAGAAGTACATGGATCTCTACTTCGAACGCTACCCGGGCGTGCTGGAGTATATGGAGCGCACCCGTCAGCAGGCGGAAGCCCAGGGATATGTCGAGACCCTGTTTGGTCGTCGCCTCTATCTGCCGGATATCAAGTCCCGCAACGCAGGTCTGCGCAAGGCTGCCGAACGTGCCGCTATCAACGCCCCGATGCAGGGCACGGCCGCCGATATCATCAAGCGCGCCATGATCAACGTGGACAGCTGGATCCGCGGTATCGAGGATGAGTCGATCCGCATGCTGATGCAGGTACACGATGAACTGGTGTTCGAGATCCGCGAAGAGAAGCTGGAGGAGTACACCGCCATCATCAAGGAGAAGATGTCGGCCGCAGCCGAACTGCATGTGCCGCTGCTGGTTGAAGCGGGTACCGGTGACAACTGGGATCAGGCCCACTGATTTCCGGTCAGCCGTTCTGCACGGCTATATAGCTATATAAGAAGCGAAGCCCGGCATGATGCCGGGCTTCCTGTTTCTGCCAGCCCTATCAGGTCTCTTGCAGATACTCATCCTTGAGCAGGACATAGTTGTCCGCCGAGGTCTTGAGGAAGGCGATCTCGGCGGGCTTGAGCGGGCGAGCCTGTTTGACGGGATTACCTATATATAGAAAGCCTGATTCGAGTCGCTTGCCCGGTGGCACCAGCGAACCTGCGCCGATCATCACATCATCTTCAACCACGACGCCATCAAGCAGAATGGCACCCATGCCGACCAGCACCCGGTTGCCGATGGTGCAGCCGTGCAGCATCGCCTTATGGCCGACCGTGACATCCTCACCGATCAGCAGCGGATAGCCGGTCGGGTTGCTGGCGCTCTTGCGAGTCAGGTGCAGCACAGTGCCGTCCTGAATATTGCTGCGGGCGCCGATGCGGATATGGTTAACATCCCCCCGCGCCGCCACCATGGGCCAGATGCTGGCATCATCGGCCAGTTCGATATCGCCCACCAGGGTGGCGCAGGGGTCTACATACACCCGTTTGCCCAGTTGCGGGCGTTTTCCCTTGTAGGGTCTCAGTCGCAAGTCCATCTTGGCCTCCTTGTTTTCGGCCATTCTAGCAATCTGGAACCGGTTTCTGTGGATAAGTTTGTATAAAAGCTGTGGCTGGATATGAATAACTAAAAAAGTGCTGTTTTTTGCAATTTTATTGCAGATAAGGGGTTGCCAGAAAGAATCTGTTCCCTATAATGCGCCTCCATCGACAGGGCAAGCGGCAACGCAAACAA
>NZ_JBFODQ010000036.1:0-19495 GCF_040908355.1 Aeromonas sp. R2-2
GGCCAAGGAGAGGCCACTACCGATGGCGTGGATGGCCAGTGAACCTGACTCGATAACCCCGAGGGTAGCATTGGCGAGGGAAAGAACACGCTTAGCATGCATGTCCTGTCCAAATATATCGTCGATGTGGTTGAGGATTAGTTCGTGGTTAAACATGGGGATAGTCTGTTGGGTATTAGCTGGTCAAGGATGGCGATCATACCTCAGAAGCCGCGCCACGCCTCGCTCATATGAGGGGATGGTTAAGGCTACTGAGTCTTAGCCGGGAGTATCCGCCATCACGGGTCGAGGCCTGCTGTCAGTTGGCTAATCGGGAAGGACTGGTGCGACTCAAACAGCTCAAGTCGGTGCTGACCAGTGGCCGCGACCAACTGCCCGAAAGCCCGCTGAGCTACCCAGAGTTACCGCAAGAGCACGAGAACATCCGTGGCCCCCAGAGCTTCCACTAAAGAGGATACGCCCCATGACCCAACAAACCCTGACCCGCCTGAGAAACCTGAAACTGACCGGCATGGCGGATGCAGTGCAACAACAACTGGAACAGGCCAGTACCTACGAAGGGCTGCCCTTCATCGAGCGTCTAAGCCTGCTGGTCGAACACGAACAACTGAGCCGGGAGCAACGTAAACAAGCTCGGCTAGTCAAGCAGGCGCGGCTCAAACTCCAAGCCACGGTGCAAGAGGTGGACTACCAGTCTGCACGCAACCTGGAGCGGTCACAGGTTGCAAACCTGGCCCAAGGAGAGTGGCTGCGCCGAGGCCAGAACCTGCTCATTACCGGCCCCTGTGGCTGTGGAAAAACCTACCTGGCTTGTGCGCTGGGCTACCAAGCCTGTCAGCAAGGGCATAGCACTCGTTACTACCGGCTGCCGCGTCTGCTACTTGAGCTGAGCCAGGCCAAGGTAGATGGCAGTTACGCCAGACTGCTGGGTCAACTGGCCAGGATAGAGCTACTGGTCCTCGATGACTGGGGACTGGAAGCGGTGAATGCCGAGCAGCGCAACGCCCTGCTGGAGATCATGGATGATCGGTACGGGAAATACTCGACGGTAGTAGTCAGTCAGCTGCCAACTGAAGAGTGGTACGCGAGCTTGGGTGACAACACCCTGGCAGATGCGATCCTGGACCGGCTGATGCACAACGCTCACCGGCTGTCACTGAAGGGAGAATCGATGAGAAAGAGGAGAAGTGAGTTGACCCAATCTGAACAGTCGAGTTAGAAACGGGATGACGTGAGCGCGTTAAGGATCAGGGTGTTCACGTTGGCCGGAATGGCTGTTCAACTTCGCCGGAATACGCACAAGGTATGGCCGGGATATTCTGGGTCACCGATGCATGTAATTGGTTGCGCTGCCATAACAGCCCCTGATGATGGGCAATGGAGTTTGGTTACCGTGTGGGAGAGGGAATTCTGTGCGGTCGATGATGATGGCATTCCCCACTCTGTAGGCAGAGTGGGGAATAGCCGGGTGAAGCGTTATCGGGGCGCCACGCTATCGCTTCCGCCAAGGGCGCGATAGATTTTGGCGGTGGTGGAGAGTTGCTCTTTTTGCTGGGCCAGCAGGATCTGCTGGGCATCCCACAGCCGGTTCTGCTCATCAAGCCAGGCTTGCACGCCGGTCGCGCCCGCCTGGAAGCGAGCCTTGGCCAGTCGTTCGGCCTCCTGGGCATAACTCAGCTGCTCTTGCAGATAATCGAGTCGCTGCTGGCCATAGTGGCGGGCGGCCAGATTGTCTTCCACCTCCACCAGTGCGGTGTAGAGCTGTTTGCGAAACTCGGTTTCAGCAATCTGGTAATCCAGCTCTGAGCTTTCGATGGCAAGCTGGGTGCGGTTGTATTCAAGGAAGGGGAGGGCGAGGCTGGCCCCTAGCGTACCAACCGGATTTTGCAGCACCTGCGCCAATCTATCGGATGCGGTGCTGGCACTGCCGGTCAGGGTCAGGCTGGGGTAGAAGCTGGTGCGGATCTCGTCCCCTTTTGCCAGCGTCTTGCGCAGCCGCAATTCTGCCGCTTTGACATCGGGGCGGCGAGCCAGCACATCGGCCGGAATACCCACCGCAAGTTCAGGAATGGTCTGCTTTGCAAGGGAAGCGGGTGCATACTCCAGCGGCCCGCTGCTGCGGCCCAGCAACAGACGCAGGGCATTGCGAGCCTGCTCCTGCTGCGCCTTGAGTGAGGCCAGCTCAGCCTGTTTTCCTGCCAACAGTTGGCGTGCCTGCGCCAGATCAAGTCGGGTGATGGCGCCAGCCTGGTATTTGGTCTGGGTCAGCTGCTCGGTTCGGGACAGGTTGGCCAACTGCTGTTCTCCGAGTGCGATGGCAGAGCCGAGATAGCCGAGCTGCCAATACTGCTCCAGAGTATTGCCGATCAGCAGTAGCCGGGTGCTGGCGAGATCCTGTTCGCTTGCCGCCGCTTCCCAGCTTGCCTGATCTCGCACCGAGGCAAGCTTGCCCCACAAATCCACTTCGTAACTGAGGCTCAGCGAGGGGCCCAGACTGTTGGTGTCTTTGCCGGTTTTCAGATCCTTGTTGCCACTGGCGGCGATAGTGCCATTGACCGAGGGGGTGAGGTTGGTATCGGCCTGCTCGGCGCCCAGTCGGGCGCTTTTGAGCTTGAGGGCCGCCACATGCATGTCCGGGTTGGCGGCCAGTACCGCCTCGACCAATTTGTCGAGCTGGGGATCATGAAATTCCCGCCACCAGGGGCCTGCCTGCGCAGCCAGTTGGGCGCCCTCTGCCTGTTGCCATGTGGGGGCGATCGCCAGCTCGGGTCTTTGATAGGTGCTGTGCTGACTGCAGCCGCTGAGGGCCATGCAGAGAGCCAGCCAGGAGAGTTTGTGCATTGTTATTCCCTCGCCAGTGCGACAACAGGGTCGAGCCGCGCCGCATTGCGTGCCGGCAGGTAACCAAACAGGATCCCGATGAGTGACGAGCAGCCAAAGGCCATCAGGATGGAGAAGAGCGAGAACTGCATCTTGATGGAGTCCACCAGCAGTGAAAAGAGCGCGCCAATGCCTAGCGAGAGGCCGACGCCGAAGATCCCCCCCAGCAGGCTCACCATCACAGCTTCAATCAGGAATTGCTGCAGAATATCCGACTGGCGGGCGCCCACGGCCATGCGAATGCCGATCTCGCGGGTGCGCTCCACCACCGACACCAGCATGATGTTCATCACGCCCACCCCGCCGACGATCAGCGAGATCACCGCGATGGCCGAGACCATCAGGGTCATGGTGGCGGTGGTTTTCTCCACCGATTTGATGATGCTGTCGCTGCTAAAGGTGAAGAAATCCTTCACCCCGTGGCGCTTGGTGATCAGCTCGATCACCGCCTGCTCGGCCAGTGCCGGTTGTACCCCGTCTTTGACCCGGATGGTGATCTGGCTGAAGTGGTGCTGCGAGATGAGGCGACTCATCACTGCGCTGTAGGGCAGCCAGATATTGACCGACTGGCTGGTGGGGCCAAAGCCGGTCTCCTGCGAAACCACACCGACAATTCGTACCGGCAAAGTGCCGACCAATACCACCTTGCCGACCGGCTCCTCCTTGCCAAGCAGGCTGGTGATGCTCTTCTTGTCCACCACGGCAACAGCGGCACGCTGCTGGATATCTTGCCACTCCAGTAAGCGACCACTGACCAGCGTAATCCCTTTCACCTTGAAATAGTCGTTACCGACCCCGGTCACGTTGCCGCTGTTGGTCTTGTTGCGGTAGCGTAACTGCCCTGAGCTGCCGATCTCGGGGCTGGCGCCCGCAAGATAGGGTTGCCCCAACAGGGCATCGAGGTCCCCCTTGTTGAGGGTCTGGATGCTGGCCATCTTCTCATCGCCCCATCCTTTACCCGGGAAGATTTCGATGGTGTTGGTGCCCATCGCATTGATCTGGTCGATCACCTTGGCGCGCGCCCCCTGACCAAGAGCGACCACGCTCACCACGGCGGCGATACCGATGATGATGCCGAGCATGGTGAGGAAGGTGCGCATCCGGTGGGCGAGCATGGCATGGATCGCCATCCGTCCCGCTTCCCGATAACGATCCCAGTCGTTGCCCATGGCACCTTTAGTGGGCACTATTTTTTGAGGGGCTGTGGTTGTGGCGGTGGTTGGAGCCAACACGGCCGTTTGGTAGGGGCCGCTATCTTGTTCAATCCGACCATCCTTGAGAGTGATGATCCGGTCGGCATGGCTGGCCACGTTCATATCGTGGGTGACCAGAATGATGGTGTGGCCCTGAGCGTGCAGCTCTTTGAGGATCGCCATCACCTCCTTGCCGCTCTGGCTATCCAGTGCGCCGGTCGGTTCATCGGCGAGGATCACTTCGCCGCCATTGGCCAGCGCCCGGGCGATACTGACCCGCTGCTGCTGACCGCCGGAGAGCTGGCCCGGGGTATGGTGACTGCGATCGGCCAGCCCCAGTCTGCCCAGCAGCTGACGCGCGCGCGCCTGGCGATCCGGGCGACTGGTGCCGGCATAGACGGCGGGGATCTCCACGTTGGCGGCGGCATCGAGATGAGGCAGCAGGTGGTAACGCTGAAAGATAAAGCCGAAGTGGTGGCAACGCAGGCGGGCCAGCGCCAACGCATCCATGGTGGCGGTGTCCTGACCGCGAAACAGATACTGGCCGCCGCTCGGGCTATCCAGACAACCCAGCAGGTTCATCAGGGTCGACTTGCCGGAGCCGGACGCGCCGACAATGGCGATCATCTCTCCTGCCGTGATGGTGAGGTCAAGAGGGTGGAGCACGGTGACTTCGCTGTCGCCGCTCTGGTAGCGTCGCTCGACCCCTTTCAGCTGGATCAACGGCAGCTGGTTCAGGGGCTCACTCATAGCATCACCGCCATCTCATCATTGTCGGCGGGGGCACCGTGATTGAGCTGCACCTCCTCCTTCTCGCTCAGCCCGCTGATCACCTCAATGCGGATCTCATCCTTCATACCGGTCTTGATATGGCGGGTTTCGGTCGTCTCATCTTCCTTGATCACGGTGACTTCATACTCGTTGTCACCCAGCGACTTGCCGAGGGCGGTTTGCGGCACAGTGAGCACCTGCTTGCGCTCGCCGAGCACTATGGTCACCTGGGTGGTCATTGCCACCCGCAGGGTATGGTCGGGATTGGGCACATCGAACAGGGCGTAGTAGTAGACAGCCGCATTGTTGGTGGTGGTGCCTGTGGTGGCCTGATCGTTGATGTTGGTAGGCGCTAACTCCACGGCGCGAAGCGTACCCTGATAGCGGGTATCCGGATCGCCAATGAGGGTGAAGTAGACCGGCATGCCGGCTTTGACCTTGGTGACATCAGCTTCGGAGATCTGCGCCTTGACCGTCATAGTCTCGAGGTTGGCTAGCTTGAGCACGGTCGGCACCGTCTGGCTGGCCGCCAGGGTCTGGCCCTGACGGGTCACAATGCTGATGACGGTGCCATCCATCGGCGCCAGGATCTTGGTGTAGCCCAGCTCGGTCTTGGCCCGATCAACCTTGATCAGGGCATTGTCGATATTGGCCTGGCTGTTTTGTAGTTCGGCGCGGGTGACCGCCAGCAGTGCCTCGGCACTCTCCAGATCGGCCCGTGAGCTCGCCTCCTGCTTGAACATCTGCTGCTGGCGCCGCCAGGCGAGCTCGTTCTGTTTGAGTTGCGCCTGCTTGATCTTGAGCTGGGCGCGGTTGCTGGCAAGCTCCGCCTCGGCCGTCTTGAGGTTGTTCTGGGCAATCAGGGGATCGATCTCGGCCAGCAGGTCTCCCTGCTTGACCTGATCTCCGGCCTCGACGGCCAGCTTGGTAACCTGACCGGAGACCTGGGCCCCCACATCCACCTGTTCTACGGCCTGCAGCACACCACTGGCCAGCACGGTCTGGGCAATATCCTCGCGGGTCACCTGAGCGGTCAGCATCGCCTTGGGTGGTTGACTGGGCCAGAGCAGCCAGCCGAGGAGCACCACGGCGATCAGCATGGTGATGGCCAGGGTTCTCTGCTTGGGGGTTATGTTCATCGATCACCTGAATGGAAACGGAAAAGGTTGTGCGCGGCGATTATCCTGCAGCAAAGCCCTGATAAATAACAGCCGCAAATATGTAAGCAAAGTTATGGCGTTAACTATCAATAAGCCGTGAAAGGAGTAAACGAGAGACCGCAGTGGTGAGCAAGATGGTCAGCAAGAGGATAGGGAGTGCCGCTTGCGGTGGCGATGAAAAAGCCCTGCGCAGAGGCAGGGCTTTGGAATAGGTGATGGCGAGGGAGGATTAGGCCTTGGCCAGCAGATCCATAACCCAGGGCAGACCCTGCTTCTTGCGGCTGACAAAGCCCGGGTGGTAGCTGGACTCGGCCGGTACTTTGGTGTGCTCGGTAAAGTAGATACGGCTGGCTGCGGCCGTCAGGTCAGTCACCA
Organism: Aeromonas sp. R2-2; assembly: GCF_040908355.1. Lineage (NCBI taxonomy): Bacteria > Pseudomonadati > Pseudomonadota > Gammaproteobacteria > Aeromonadales > Aeromonadaceae > Aeromonas > Aeromonas sp. R2-2. Next base: position 6,380 of record NZ_JBFODQ010000036.1, read on the forward strand.
TCAGCACGAAGAAGTCGAGCCCTTCGCTTTCAACACGGTGCGCCATCTCTTGCTGCAGAGTTTCGATCTGGTCGGCAAGCTGTTGTTCGCTGCCCACTTCAATCTGGCTCATGATGAAGTTCAGACCTTCGGCCTGGAATGCCTTCTCATCCTGCTGCAGCAGTTGAGCTGGGGTCAGGCCGCTCAGGTCGGTTTTCGCCATCAGCAGCTGTTGGCCGAATTCGGCCAGCGATACTTCGGCCAGTGGTGCCAGACGCTCACAGGCGATCTTGTCCTGCTCGGTGGTGGTCGGCGAGGTGAGACAGAGGGTATCGCTCATGATGGCACCCAGCATCAGGCGAGCCTGGCTGCGGGTCACAGTGTCTTGCTGGCTCAGCAGGTCGAAGGCGATGGTGCAGGTGCAGCCGACGGCCCGGATCCAGGCATCCAGCGGAGACTGGGTGACCAGAGTGCCGAGACGGTGGTGATCCACCAGGCCCAGTACATTGGCTTGTGCCAGTGTGGCAGGGCCCTGTTCCAGATCACTGAAATCCACCAGCCAGACATCTTCACCGGTCAGATCTTTGGTCAGCAACTCGGGTTCGCTGACGCCAGCCTGCTCCAGAATAAAACGGGTTTCGGTGCGCAGGTCACCCAGACGCCATGGGGTGGCCTGACGGCCCTGGCCATTGAGCCAGTCGGTGATAACCAGCGCACTGCAGATACTGTCGCTATCAGGATTCTTGTGACCAAAAACGTGGATCATAGACAAAGCCTCACAATTGGATACCCATAAAGGGGGGCAACACTATGCGAAATCCGCCACATGAAGGCAACCGGATCCACGCCCATGTTGCTGCCAGCTTCGCCTAACTCGCCATTTTATTGATCTGGGTCGGTAATCCTGACGCGAGTTCGGTTCTCACAGTTGGCTATTGGCTATTGGCTATTGGCTATTGGCTATTGGCTATTGGCTATTGCTGACTGTGCAGGCTATGGCACTCGTTCGTGCCTGTGCAGTCAGCATGTTCTGTCAGCGTTATCAGTCGCCATCGCTGCAAATGGGCTTTATTGCCTGATTCAGCGACGCAGCAGCTCGCGGGCATTGGCCAATGTGTTATCGGTGATCTGGTCGCCACCGAGCAGGCGTGCCAGCTCGTTGAGACGGGCTGTCTCATCAAGGGCACTCATTTGGGTTTCGGTGGTTTTGCCATCGGTATGCTTGCTCACCACCATATGCTGGTGGCCGTTGCCTGCCACCTGAGGCAAGTGAGTGACCACCATCACCTGAGTGGACTCCCCGAGCTGGCGTAGCAGGCGACCTACCACAGCGGCAGTCGGACCGCTGATCCCCACATCCACCTCATCGAAAATCAGGGTCGGAGTGGAGATCTTGCGGGCGCTGATCACCACGATGGCGAGGCTGATGCGCGACAGCTCACCGCCGGAGGCCACCTTGCCAAGCGGCTGGATCGGTTGGCCTGGGTTGGTGGTGACCATAAATTCCACCCGATCTATACCCAGCGGAGAGAGGCTGCTCTGGGCATCGGGGCGCACCTCGATGGCAAAGCGGCCATCGGGCATCGCCAGTTCGTGCATGCTGCTGGTCACTTTGGCGCCCAGCTCCTGGGCGTAACGCTGGCGACTGTGGCTCAGGGCTTCGGCGGCCTGCACAAAAGCCTGACGGGCATCGGCCAGCTCATCTTCCATCCCCTCTAACCGCTCCTCATCGGAGTTGAGGCGAGCGAGATCCGAGGCCAGCTCCTGATGGTGCAGGGCCAGGTCTGCCGGTTTGACGTGGTGCTTGCGAGCCAGATTGATCGCCTTGGAGAGACGGGCCTCCAGCTCGTTGAAACGCTCGGGATCCAGCTCCAGCCGATCGAGATAGCTGCGCAGTTCGCTGTGACTCTCCTGCACCCCGATCAGGGCTTCGTTCAGCATCTCCAGTACCGGGGTGAGGCGGCTATCCATGCTGACCAGCCCCTCGGCCCGATCGACGGCTGATTGCAGCAGCCCTGCGATAGTGGTCTCTTCGTTGTCATAGAGCAGATCGAGGCAAGCCCCGCACTCTTGCATCAGTTCTGTGCCGTTGGCGAGACGCTGGTGCTCCTCTTCTATCTCTTCGAACTCCCCTGGTTGCAGGGCAAATTCGTCCAGCTCCTGCACCTGGTACTCGATCAGCTGGCGGCGGGCTTCCCGCTGCTGCTGCTCGGCCTTGAGCCGGTTCAACTCGTTTTGCAGTTGGCGCCACTGCTGATAGTGCTGGCGCACCTCGTCGAGCAGCAGATGGTGACCGGCATAGCCGTCGAGCAGGGCGAGCTGGTAGTCGGGTTTTAGCAGCATCTGGTGGGCATGTTGACCGTGCACGTTGACCAGCAGCTGGCCCAGATTCTTGAGCTGGGTGAGGGGGACAGGCACGCCGTTGATATAGCTGCGTGAACGCCCCTCGGCGGAGATGACTCGCCGGACGATACACTCACCTTCGTTTTCCAGCTCGTTGGTGGCGAGCCAGGCGCGGGCGGCCGGGTTGTTGTCGAGCAGGAAGCGGGCGCTGACCTCGCTTTTATCGCTATCGGGTCGCACCATGCCTGCTTCGGCCCGCTCTCCAAGACAGAGGCCGAGGGCGTCGATGGCGATGGATTTACCGGCACCGGTCTCCCCGGTAATGCAGGTCATGCCCGCTTGCAGATCGAGTTCGAGAAACTTGACGATGGCGAAGTTGTTGACGGTCAGCTGGGTCAGCATGGTCTCATCCTGTATAGGTCAACATTACTGTGTATCCATCCAGTATATACTGGTCTTATATACAGTAAAGAGGTGGCCACCATTTTTAAGCGAAAACGGGCCACCAGAGTGGTGACCCGTACAGGACCGAGAGGGGGCGATGAGAGGCGTGACGCCGCTCAGTGGAAGGCTGACATCAGATCCGGATGGGCGGCGATCACCTCGTCCAGTGCCTGCTCCAGCCGACTGCCACTGGTGATGAGCGGGTTGAGCACCAGGGCACGCCAGGCTGCGTGGCGGTTGCCGGTGATGGCGGCCTCGATGGTGAGCTGCTCGAACTCTTTCATCAACTGCAGCAGGCGCAGGGTGTCTTGCGGGAAGGGGGCCACGTTGAGCGGCAGCGGGCCTGACTTGGTGATAAGGGAGCTGACCTCCACCGCGCACTCATCCGGCAGACCGTTGATGGCGCCATTGTTGCGGGTGTTGACGTGCATGATGATGCGCTTGTCGTTGTGGATGGCGCTCATCAGCTCGCATGCGGCTTCCGAATAGTATTGGCCGCCGCGTCCTTCCAGCGCCTTGGGCTTCTCGGCGAGATCCGGGTTGCGATAGAGATCGAACAGCTGTTGCTCGATGACCTTGACCACCTCGCCCCGGGTACCTTCGCCATTGGCCTCACCGAGCTCCTGCTTGAGGATGTCGTCGCTCATGTAGTAGTAGCGCAGATAGGCACAGGGGATCATGCCCAGATTGGCCAGCAGGTCCTTGGGCCAGGCAAAGGGGGGAATATTGCGCGGCACCAGCGGATCCTGCCCTTGCGCGAGCCGGGCAATCACGTCGCCGAGTCGGTCCTGGCCCTGATGCTGGATCTGGCGTACGAAGATGAAGTGGTTGAGCCCGGCCACCTGCATGATGAACTCCTGCTCATTCTGGGTCTCCAGCAGGGTAGCGACCCCTTTTTGCATGATCACCGGCACGTTGCACAGCCCTACCGCTTTGATCTTGCTGTGACGCAATACCGCTTCGGTCACCATGCCTGACGGATTGGTGAAGTTGAGCAGCCAGGCATCGGGGCAGAGGCGTTCCATGTCGGCGGCGATCTGCAAGGCGATGGGGATGGTTCGGCAAGCGTTGGCAAAGCCGCCCAGTCCATTGGTCTCCTGACCGATCAGACCATATTTCAACGAGATCCGCTCATCGCTGATGCGGGCTTCCAGACAGCCGGCGCGAAACTGGGAGCAGACGTAGTCGGCGCCTTGCAGTGCCTCTTCCCGATCGAGCCGGGTTTCAACCCGTACCGCCAGCCCGGCTTTGGCCAGCATGCGGCGGGTGAGGGCAGCGATGATCGCCATCTTCTCGCGGCCATCGTCGATGTCGACCAACCAGAGTTCGCGCATTGGCAACTCGTGCTGACGCTGGATCAGCCCTTCAATCAGCTCCGGGGTATAGCTGGAGCCAGCACCGATGACCACAATCTTGAGTCCGTTTTTCATTGTCCACCTCATGAACAGGGATAGGGGTTGCACCTATTAAAGAGGGGCGTGGATGGCCAGACAAACGAAATAAGGGGCACTATGGATTAGCCAGTTTCATCCATAAGTGGAAGTGGCATACTAATGCCCTGCACCGTAACGATCGTGATCACGAGGTTATCCATGCTGGTACAACAGAACACCCTAGCCCTGCTGCACACCTTCGAGAGCACGGCCCGTCATCTCAGTTTCACCCGCGCCGCCGAGGAGATGAACCTCACCCAGGGGGCCATCAGCCACCGTATTCGTCATCTGGAAGGGCTACTGGGGTTTCGCCTGTTTATTCGCCTGACCCGCAAGCTGGCGTTGACGGAGGAGGGGGCGAGACTGTTGGCGACCCTGAGCCACTCCCTGCGCCAGATCAACGAGGAGATCGAGGATATCCGGGCTCAGGATCTGCGGGGGACGCTCCACGTGGGGGTTGCGCCTACCCTGGGGCTCAACTGGCTGATGCCAAGGTTGCCCCGTTTCCAGCAGCGCTGGCCCGGGCTGAACGTCATGATGCGGGTACGGGCGGGGGCAGTGGATTTCAACGAGGAGCGGGTGGATCTGGCCATCTACTACGGCGCCACCCGTTGCAGTGATCTGCACCGGGAGCTGTTGATGGAAGAGCAACTGGTGCCCGTCTGTTCTCCCGAATATGCCGAGCGGCTGGGATTGCTGGCGGATCCGGCCCGGCTGGCGGAGGCCTGTTTTATCCACGCCTCCGAATCGACTGATGTGCAGCAGCTCTTCTCGGAGTGGCGCCACTGGTGCGAGGGCGCGGCCATGGCTCTGCCCTATGAACAGCGTCACTACGGCTTCAATCACTATCAGATGGCGCTGCAGGCGGCGCAGGGCGGCATGGGCGTCGCAATGGGGCGGGAGGTGCTGGTGTGCAGCTTGCTGGCGCAGGGCTCGCTGGTGGCAGTGGGTGGCCCGCGGGTGCCAGCCGGGCGCAATTACGAGCTGATTTCGCCGCGGGAGAACCGCGAGCGACCGCGCTTTCGCGCCTTTAGCGACTGGCTGCGCAGCGAGGTGGCGCTCAGCCAGTCAGGCCCTGAACCGGTTCTTTAAAACAGCTTGCTACCCCAGCCGAGCTTGTTGCGCAGCACATGGAAGTAGCTGTAGTCGAGGGGATGCACCAGATGGAGCTGGTGGTGGCTCTTTTTGATGAGGATCTCGTCCCCCGGGTGTACCGCCAGCGTCACCTGACCGTCACAGCTCACCTGCATGGCGTCATCCTGATTCTCTGGCGAGACCAGCAGTCGCACTTCACTGTCGGCATCCAGCACGATGGGACGGCTGCTCAGGGTGTGCGGGAACATGGGCACCAGCGTGATGGCGTTGAGCTTGGGGGTGAGGATGGGACCACCGGCCGACAATGAATAGGCGGTGGAGCCGGTCGGGGTGGCCACTATGATGCCGTCCGAGCGCTGGCTATACATGAAGCTGCCATCGATATAGACCTCGAACTCGATCATGTGGGCGATCTTGCCCGGGTGCAGTACGGCTTCGTTGACCGCCAGATTGCTCGATTTGCGCTCGCCGTGGCGATAGACCGAGGCTTCCAGCAGGAAGCGGTGTTCGCTCTTGTAGTGACCGGAGAGCACCTGCTCCAGTGGCAATAGATAATCTTGCGGCGAGAGGTCGGTCAGAAAGCCGAGGTTACCCCGGTTGACCCCGATCACTGCCACATCGAAGCGCGACAGCACCCGTGCCGCCCCCAGCATGTTGCCGTCACCGCCGACCACGATGGCGAGATCGGCCTGCTGGCCCAGTTGTACCAGATCCATCACGTTTTCATCGAGGATGCTCAGGGTCTGGGCGACCCGGCTCTCCACCAGTACCCTAAAGCCGCGGGCGGTCAGGTATTGATGCAGGCCGGTCAGCGTCTGGTTGGCCCCCTCATGGTGGGGTTTGCCAATCAGGGCGATGGTTTTGAACGGAGAATCCATAGTCAGTCAGATCTGGGATGGGTATTGCGGGCCAGTATACAGTGCTTTGCTCCGCTTGTGACGCTCTCCCGTGTGACGGGGCTGGCTATCCCCTTGAGGCTACTGGTTAAACGGTGAGCGGTAACCCGGATAAACCGACGGTTGCTGCTATTCAGCAACCCTGATTGCCCTTTACCCCTTGAAAGCCGGGGATGCATCCCCATAATAGCGCCAACATAGTCGGTCTGTTGTCGTCCGGTCGCTCAACCAGACGTCAGGGCCCTCATAAGTAACCCCGGAATTGGAGATGTCATGAACCACGAAGAGCAAAAGGTTGAAGCGATGGAGCAAGTGGAAGCCCAGCCAGTCGAGCCGACCGATGTAGACAGTGAAGTGACAGCCGAGCAGGCCCGCATTGCCGAACTGGAAGCGCAGCTGGAAACCGCCATCCAAAAAGCGGCGGAAGAGCGTGAACGCGCCCTGCGTACCGCCGCCGAGATGGAGAACCTGCGCCGTCGTACCGAGCTGGATGTGGAGAAGGCGCACAAGTTTGCTTTGGAGAAGTTCGCCAACGAACTGCTGCCGGTGCTGGACAACCTTGAGCGTGCCATCGAACTGGCCGACAAGGAGAACGAAGCCCTCAAGCCGATGATCGAAGGTGTCGAGCTGACCCTGAAATCCATGCAGAGCGGTGTGGCCAAGTTTGGTCTGGTGGCGCTCGACCCGATCAACCAGCCGTTTGACCCCAACGCCCATCAGGCGATGAGCATGGTGCCGAGTGCCGATGTGGCCCCGAACACCGTCATTGCAGTGATGCAGAAGGGCTATGACCTCAACGGTCGGGTGATCCGTCCGGCCATGGTGATGATCGCCAAAGCGGTCGACTGATTGGCTGTGGGTGCCCGAGCCCGCCCTGTGGCGGGCTTTTTGTTTCGCAGTGCAGCACCTGTTCATCTTGCCCGGTTTACGGCTCAACGTGACCGCGCAACCATGACAAAGGGTGTGGTTTTTTAGGGTTGGGGCTTGAAGCTGCGTCTGGCGACCCCATATAGGTAGCAAGGCCGCGGCGGCACAAAAAATTTGATGCCGGGAGCTTGAAAGCCAGATTGGCAGCCCCCACCTAGCCGTTAACGCATTAAGGCGAGTTCCTCGCCAGTTTATTCAAAGTATTTGGAGATTCGTCAAATGGGTAAAATCATCGGTATTGACCTGGGTACTACCAACTCCTGCGTCGCTATTCTGGATGGCGACACTGCTCGCGTGATCGAGAACGCAGAAGGCGATCGTACTACTCCGTCCATCATTGCCTATGCCGATGATGGCGAGATCCTGGTTGGTCAGCCGGCCAAGCGTCAGGCCATCACCAACCCGAAAAACACCCTGTTCGCCATCAAGCGTCTGATCGGTCGTCGTTTTGAAGATGAAGAAGTGCAGCGTGACCTGAAAATCATGCCGTACGCCATCGCCAAAGCTGACAACGGCGACGCCTGGGTTGAAGTGAAGGGCAAGAAAATGGCACCGCCGCAGATCTCTGCCGAAGTGCTGAAAAAGATGAAGAAGACCGCCGAAGACTACCTGGGCGAGCCGGTAACCGAAGCCGTTATCACTGTTCCAGCCTACTTCAACGACGCCCAGCGTCAGGCTACCAAGGATGCCGGTCGCATCGCCGGTCTGGATGTAAAACGCATCATCAACGAACCGACTGCTGCTGCATTCGCTTACGGCGTGAACAAGGTCAAAGGCGAGCGCAAGGTTGCCGTATATGACCTGGGGGGCGGTACTTTCGATATCTCCATCATCGAGATCGACGAAGTTGAAGGCGAAACCACCTTCGAAGTACTGGCGACCAACGGTAACACCCACCTGGGTGGTGAAGACTTCGATAACCGCGTCATCAACTATCTGGTAGACGAGTTCAAGCGTGAGCAAGGCATCGACCTGCGTAACGACCAGCTGGCTCTGCAGCGTCTGAAAGATGCCGCCGAGAAAGCCAAGATCGAGCTCTCTTCTGCCCAGCAGACCGACGTCAACCTGCCGTACATCACTGCAGATGCCACCGGTCCGAAGCACATGAACATCAAGGTGACCCGCGCCAAGCTGGAATCCCTGGTAGAAGACATGGTGAAGGACTCTCTGGAGCCGGTTCGTGTCGCCCTGAAAGACTCCGGTCTGGCTGTTGGCGAGATCGACGACGTAATTTTGGTTGGTGGTCAGACCCGTATGCCGCTGGTTCAGAAGACCGTTGCCGAGTTCTTTGGCAAAGAGCCGCGTAAAGACGTCAACCCGGACGAAGCCGTGGCCATGGGTGCTGCCATCCAGGGCGCCGTACTGTCCGGTGACAAGACCGACGTACTGCTGCTGGACGTCACCCCGCTCTCCCTGGGTATCGAAACCATGGGTAGCGTGATGACTGCGCTGATCGAGAAGAACACCACCATCCCGACCAAGAAGTCCCAGGTGTTCTCGACTGCCGAAGACAACCAGTCTGCCGTGACCATTCACGTGCTGCAGGGTGAGCGCAAGCGCGCCAGCGACAACAAGTCTCTGGGCCAGTTCAACCTGGAAGGCATCCGTCCGGCACCGCGCGGTCTGCCGCAGATCGAAGTGACCTTCGACATCGATGCCAACGGTATCCTGCACGTCTCTGCAAAAGACAAAGAGACCAACAAAGAGCAGAAGATCACCATCCAGGCCTCCTCTGGTCTGTCTGATGACGAGATCGAGCGCATGGTACGCGAAGCCGAAGCCAACGCGGCCGAGGACAAGAAGTTTGAAGAGCTGGTACAGGCTCGCAACCAGGCTGATGGTCTGGTCCACTCCGTACGCAAGCAGATCACCGAAGCCGGTGAAGCCCTGCCTGCCGACGACAAGACCAAGATCGAAGCTGCTCTGAGCGAGCTGGAAGCGGCCATCAAGGGTGACGACAAGGCTGCTATCGAAGCCAAACAGCAGGCTCTGCTGGAAGCGTCCCAGAAGCTGATGGAAATTGCCCAGCAGCAGGCTCAGGCCCAGGGTGCAGCCGGTGCTGATGCCGGTCAGTCCTCCTCTTCTGCCAAGGCTGACGACGACGTAGTCGACGCCGAGTTCGAAGAAGTGAAAGACGACAAGAAGTAAGCCCTACCCAGATGGGCGAAGTCCGCTTCGCCCATCGGCTTGGTCAATGAATTCACGGGCGTTGGGTAACCAACGCCCGTCTGCGTAACCACAGGATGAGTATGTCGAAGCGCGATTTCTACGAAGTACTGGGTGTGGCGAAAGATGCCGACGATCGCGAGATCAAGAAGGCGTACAAGCGCCTGGCCATGAAGTATCACCCGGATCGTAACCAGGGTGATGCCGCATCCGAAGAGAAGTTCAAAGAGGTCAAGGAGGCCTACGAGGTCCTGACCGATGCCAACCTGCGTGCCCGTTACGACCAGTACGGCCATGCCGGTGTCGACCCGAGCCAGGGTGGCGGTGGCCACGGTGGCTTTGGCGGCGGTGCCGACTTCGCCGACATGTTTGGTGACGTATTCGGTGACATCTTCGGCGGTGGCCGTGGTGGTGCCCGTCGTGGCCCGGCCCGTGGCTCCGACCTGCGTTACACCATGGAGCTGACGCTGGAAGAGGCGGTACGCGGGGTCTCCAAGGAGATCAAGGTGCCGACCCTGGTTCACTGTGAAGTCTGTAACGGCTCCGGTGCCCACACCGGCAGCAGTGCCCAGACCTGCCCGACCTGCCACGGCTCCGGCCAGGTGCAGATGCGTCAGGGCTTCTTCGCGGTGCAGCAGGCATGTCCGCACTGTCACGGTCGCGGCAAGATCATCAAGGATCCGTGCCGCAAGTGCCACGGTGAAGGTCGCTACCAGCGCACCAAGACCCTGTCGGTGAAAATTCCGGCGGGCGTCGATACCGGCGATCGCATCCGTCTCTCCGGCGAAGGGGAAGCGGGGGAAGCAGGGGCACCGGCAGGGGATCTCTACGTACAGGTGCACGTCAAAGAGCACGAGATCTTCGTGCGTGACGGCAACAACCTCTACTGCGAAGTGCCCATCAGCTTCACCGCAGCTGCGCTGGGTGGCGAGATTGAAGTACCGACCCTGGATGGCCGCGTCAAGCTCAAGGTCACTCCGGAGACCCAGACCGGCAAGATGTTCCGCATGCGCGGCAAGGGCGTGAAGTCAGTACGCTCCGGCCAGGTAGGGGACCTGATGTGCAAGGTGGTGATCGAGACGCCGGTCAACCTCACCGAGCAGCAGAAAGAGCTGCTGCGCCAGCTGGACGAATCCTTCAGCGGCGCCGCTGCCAAGACCCACAAGCCGAAATCGGAAGGCTTTTTCGAAGGGGTGAAACGCTTCTTCGACGATCTGACCAGCTGATTTCAGCGACCCGAATAAACAGAGCCGGCCTTGTGCCGGCTCTTTTTTTGCCCGCCGTTTAGCCAGGGTCCGCCCTATTGAGTGGATCCTGATGAGGGATCCTCCTCACAACTCCCGCCAATTCCTGCTGTACAAATGTTATCCCGCTCACACTATTGCTGAAACGGTTTAGTTGCTGTATTGAGTTGGCTAAAGCGGTTTAGCTATGCTCTGGCTGTCGATAACAACAGCGCCCGTTCGGGCTACAGATGACAGGTGAGGAAGATGATGATGTTCAAGAGCAAGTTGGCGCTGGCGGTAGCGCTGGGATTGGGGATGAGCAACCCGCTGTGGGCGGCGGATGGCGGTATCGAGGCCCGTCTGGCGGCGCTGGAGGCGCGGGTACAGGCGGCTGAAGCGAGAGCCGAGGCAGCAGAGAGCCGTGCCAGTCAGGCGGAAGTGAAGGCGAGCGCGGCGAGTGAGCAGGCGCAGGTGGCCGACAACCGCAGCCAGAAGGTGGATGAGAAGACCGCCGGTGCCCAAGGTTTCGAGTTTCACGCTTACGCTCGCTCGGGCCTGTTGGTCAACAGCAATGGCAACGGTGGGCGCGGCGGCCCCTACATCACGCCAGCCGGTTCGGTGGGCGGGGCTGTCGGTCGTCTTGGCAACGAGGATGACACCTACATGGAGGCCAACCTGCTGAAAACCCAGACCTTCGAGGATGGCAGCTGGGCCCGCTACAAGCTGATGCTGGCTGACGGGGTGGAGACCAGCAACGACTGGACCGCCAGCGATTCGAGCCTCAATACCCGTCAGGTGTTTGCCGAGATCGGCAATCTGGCGAGCTTCGACGGCCCCTTCAAGAATGCGGTGCTGTGGGCGGGTAAGCGCTTTGATCGGGACAACTTCGACATCCACTGGCTCGATTCCGACGTGGTGTTCCTGGCCGGTACCGGCGGCGGTGTCTACGACGTGCAGCTGGCCGATAGCTGGAAGGCCAACTTCTCCCTCTATGGCCGCGATTACGGCGACATCAGCGCCAGCGGTCTTTCCGATATCGAGAGCTACATCCTCACCATGAACAACCGCGTCGGCAACTGGCAATGGATGGTGAACGGTCTCTCGGCCAAGGACAATGATGCCCGCATCAATGACAAGGGGGCGGGCAGCGAGGCGGCGGACAAGGGGGCACACACCCTGCTGGCCTACCACGGCGAGAGCTTCTTTGGCATCAACCCCGGTTTTGCCAAGGCGGCGGTGCTGTACGGTCATGGGCTGGGGGCCGAGGTCAAGGGGCTGGGCTCTGACAGCGAGCTGTTGCCGGACGCCGATGCAGTGCGGGTCGCCGTGTTTGGCGCCACCGATCTCAACTCGCGCTGGCGTTTTGCCCCGGCCCTGCTAGCCGAGCAGAGTCAGGATCGCTACGTGAAAGGGGACGAGTACCGCTGGCTCACCTTCAATACCCGGGTGGCGCAGGTGCTGAGCCAGAACGTCGAGCTGGTCTACGAGGCGGCCTGGCAGTACATGGATCTCGACCCCAAGGGTTACAAGGGACGCCAGGCGGTGAACGGCAACTTCACCAAGCTCACCTTCGCCCCCACCTTCAAGGCGCAGACCGCCGGTTTCTTCGAACGTCCCGAGCTGCGGGTGTTCGCCAGCTGGATGGACTGGTCCTCCGAGCTCGACAACTACGCCAGCGACGATGCCATGGGCCAGAGCAACTTCACCGCCGGTGGCGAGTGGAACTTTGGCTTACAGATGGAAACCTGGTTCTAGTTCGTTATCCCGATCACAAAAATGGCAGCCGGTGCCGAGATCTGTTGGTTGGCTAAAACGGTTTAGCTGATAATGCCAGCCAACAGAACAGAGTTCGGGTTTGACCGTGGATCCGATGCAGCAGTGGAGTAGCAAGGTGACGAATCGAGTGTGGGTAATGGGGGATGCGGTGGTGGACTTGATCCCGGAAGGGGCGTTGAACTACCTCAAGTGTCCGGGTGGTGCGCCCGCCAATGTGGCGGTTGGTGTGGCACGGCTGGGTGGCGATGCGGCCTTTATCGGCCGGGTTGGTGCTGACCCGTTCGGCCGCTTTATGGCCGACACCCTGAGCGGGGAGGGGGTGGATATCGGTGCGCTACGGCTCGATCCTGACCATCGCACCTCTACCGTGCTGGTGGCACTGGATGATGAGGGGGAGCGCAGCTTCACCTTTATGGTGCGCCCCAGTGCCGACCAGTTCCTCACCCCAGATGAGTTGCCCCACTTCGATGCCGGTCAGTGGTTGCTGACCTGCTCCATCGCGCTCGCCAACGAGCCGGTGCGCACCAGCTGCCTGCAGGCCATGGCGGACATCAAGGCGGCAGGCGGGCGGGTCTGCTTCGACCCCAACCTGCGCCCCGAGGTGTGGGGCAACCCGGCCGAGATGCTGCCGCTGGTGCGTCAGGCAATTACACAGGCGGATGTGGTCAAGCTCTCCATCGAGGAGCTGCAACTGCTGAGTGGCGAGGATGAACTGGCCGCCGGGCTCGCCACTCTCTCTGGCCCGGCGCTGGTGCTGGTGACCAGAGGGGCGGCCGGGGTGGTGGCTCGCCTTGATGGCGAGTTGCTGGAGTGGGTGGGGCAGAAAGTAAC
>NZ_JBFODQ010000037.1:0-29226 GCF_040908355.1 Aeromonas sp. R2-2
GGCCAAGGAGAGGCCACTACCGATGGCGTGGATGGCCAGTGAACCTGACTCGATAACCCCGAGGGTAGCATTGGCGAGGGAAAGAACACGCTTAGCATGCATGTCCTGTCCAAATATATCGTCGATGTGGTTGAGGATTAGTTCGTGGTTAAACATGGGGATAGTCTGTTGGGTATTAGCTGGTCAAGGATGGCGATCATACCTCAGAAGCCGCGCCACGCCTCGCTCATATGAGGGGATGGTTAAGGTGGCCGATCAGATGCTCTCCCAGATGACCAAGCCGCTGCAACTGAGCGGGCTGCCGGAGGTGACCATCGGCGGCAGTATCGGTATCGCCATCTATCCCGATGATGCGGATGACGGGGACAACCTCATCACCCGTGCCGACATGGCCATGTATCAGGCCAAGCAGATGGGGCGGCTGCGCTGGCAGCGTTTCACCCCCAGCATGCAGCAGACCCTGCAGCGCAAGCTCAATCTCAAACAGTTTCTGGCCAAGGCCATCGGCCGCCAGGAGCTGAGCCTCTGTTACCAGCCGCAGGTCGATGCCGCCAAACGGCGTCTGATCGGTTACGAGGCGCTGCTGCGCTGGTACAACCCGGTGCTCGGCCATGTGTCGCCGGTGGAATTTATCCCGCTGGCCGAAGAGATGGGGCTGATCCGCGAGATCGGCAGCTGGGTGCTCTCCACCGCGCTGGCACAGGTAGCCAGCTGGCAGAAGCGCTTCCATCAGCGGGTGCCGGTCTCCGTCAACCTCTCCGGTTTCCAGCTCTCGTCGGCGCTGCCCGGGCAAGTTCGCCAGCAGCTGGAGCTGCACGGGGTGGATGCCTCCCTCTTGACGCTGGAGCTGACCGAAACCGTGCTGATGCTCGATATGAAGGGGTGCCTCGGCATTCTCGACGATTTGAGCGAACAGGGGATCAAGATTGCCATCGATGATTTCGGTACCGGCTACTCCTCGCTGGCCTATCTCAACCGGTTGCCGATCAACAACATCAAGCTGGATCGCTCCTTCGTGGTCGGCCTCAACTTGCCGGTGATCCGGGCGACTGCAGCCATGGCCACCAATTTGGGATTGGGGATCATGGCGGAAGGAGTGGAGGAGCCCCACGAGCTGGCCGCACTGCAGACCCAGGGGTGCCATGTGTTCCAGGGATATCTGTTCAGCAAGCCGCTGACTGTGGCGCAAATCGAGGCGAGCGGTTTCGTGGTGGAGTGCCAGGTTGGGCGTTATCCACTGCTAGATGCCGTGATGGCAGAGTAACAAGTGTGCGTTAGGCCACAACTTGGGATTTTATTCCGCAATATTCAATCAAAATTAATCATTCTTTTGCGATCGGTCATGAGACGGATTGGCTGGAATTGCTAGCATGCGACCTCGTTTCTAGGGAAAGGAGTATCGCAATAATGAGTCATGCTGCTGTCAATGACCGTCCGGCCAGCCCTCCCAAAGGTTGGCTGAACCGTTTCCTCAATGGCGTCGAGAAAGCCGGGAACAAATTACCCGACCCCGCCATGCTGTTCCTCTACGCCTTGCTGATCGTCTGGGTCGGCTCCTGGGTGTTGTCACAATTCCAGTTTGATCTGGTCAATCCCCGTACCGGGGAGGCGGTAGTGGTCAACAACCTGCTGACCGGTGCCGGTCTGGCCGAGTTTCTCTCCACCATGGTGACCACCTTTACCGGCTTTGCCCCGCTGGGGATCGTGCTGGTGGCCATGCTCGGGGTCGGGGTGGCCGAGCAGTCCGGTTTTATCAATACCGGTCTGAAAAAGTTGCTGAAAGTGACGCCTGCCCGTTTTCTCACTCCCATGCTGATCCTGGTGGCGATCGTCAGCCACACCGCCGCAGATGCGGGTTATGTGCTGGTGATCCCCATCGGTGGCATCATCTTCCACGCTGCCGGACGCCATCCGCTGGCGGGGATCGCAGCTGCCTTTGCCGGTGTCTCCGGCGGTTTTGCCGCCAACTTCCTGCCCTCCGGCGGGGATGCGCTGCTGCAGGGTTTTACCCAGTCCGCCGCTCAGTTGCTCGATCCTGACTACATGGTCAACACCCTGTGCAACATCATCTTTACCGGTGCATCTTCGTTGCTGATCATCTGCGTCGGCTGGTTCATCACCGAAAAGGTGGTGGAGCCGCGCCTCAAGCATGTGGCGCTCAACGAGGATCTGGAGAGTGCCGACGAGATGGGGCGCTACAGCGCGCAAGAGAGCCGGGCCTTCAACTGGGCCGGGTTTGCCATGCTGGCGGCTATCGTGCTGCTGGCGCTGGCGCTCTCCCCGAGCGATTCACCGCTGCGTGCTGCCGATGGCTCCCTGACCACCTTCGCCGCACCGGTGATGAAGTCCATAGTGCCGCTCATTTTCCTGCTCTTTATCCTGCCCGGGATTGTCTACGGCTTTGTCGCAGGCAGCTTCAAGAGTGGCAAGGATGTGATCGACGCTATGTCGGCCACCATGAACAAGATGGGCTCCTACATGGTGATGGCCTTCTTCTGCGCGCTCTTTATCAAGGCGTTTGGCGACTCCAACCTGGGCACCCTGCTGGCCCTCTCCGGTGCCGAAGTGCTTCATGCGCTGGCGCTGCCCGGTGAAGTGACCATCGTCGGGATGATCCTGCTGACCGCCAGCGTCAATCTGGTGGTGGGGTCGGCTTCGGCCAAGTGGGCGCTGATCAGTCCGATCCTGGTACCCATGCTGATGGCGGTGGGGATCTCCCCCGAGCTGACCCAGGCGGCCTATCGGGTCGGGGATTCCGCCTCCAACATCATCACCCCGCTGATGGTCTTCTTCCCGCTGGTGGTGGTCTATTGCCAGCAGTATGTGAAGAGCACCGGGATCGGTACCCTGGTCTCCATGATGCTGCCCTACTCGCTGGCCTTCCTGGTGAGCTGGACGATTTTCCTGCTGCTCTACTGGGCGCTCGGCTTCCCGCTCGGGTTGCAAGCCCCTTACGTCTATCCGGCCCCTTAAGCTGGGTGTGCGAGGGAGCCTTGGGCTCCCTCGTTTTTTTCGCTATGGTGTTACCTCATTTTGGAGGTGCCATGAATCAGACCATCGATCTTATCCTTTCCCATCGCTCCATTCGTCAGTTCACTGCCGAGCCGATCGCCCCGCAGCAGCTGGATGCCATTCTCGCCGCCGCCCAGTCCGCCTCAACCTCGAGCTTTTTGCAGGTGACCAGTATTGTGCGAGTCTGCGAGCTCGAGGCGCGTCAGCAGTTGGCCATGCTGGCGGGCAATCAACCCTATGTGGTGCAGGCGGCCGAGTTTCTGGTGTTCTGCGCCGATTACCACCGCCACACCCAGATCGTGCCCGAGGCCCAGACCGGCTATGCGGAGCAGTTGCTGATCGGAGCCATCGACGGCGCCCTGATGGCGCAAAACGCCTTGCTGGCGGCCCAGTCGCTGGGGCTGGGCGGGGTCTATATCGGCGGCATTCGCAACCATCCGGCCGAGGTGAGCGAACTGCTCGGCTTGCCCCATCAAGTGATCCCGCTGTTTGGCCTCTGCCTTGGTCATCCTGCCCAGCAGCCGGAGCAGAAACCCCGTCTGCCCAGGGGATTGGTGGTGCATCAGGAGCGCTACCAGCACGAGCTGGATCGCGACCTGCTGGCCCGGTACGATCAGCAGATCGCGGACTACTATCAGGCCCGTAGCAGCAACAACAAGCAGCAGACCTGGAGCGGCCAGATCCGCGCCATTCTGGGCAAGGAGTCCCGCCCTTTCATGCTGGGATTCCTGCAATCGCGGGGCTTTAACCTCAAGTAATGGCGCTGATGGGCGATACTATGGGGAGGTGACCGTCATGGTCATCATCCCCTGATCCTGCAATCTCTCCCTGAGACCGGGGGCACAGCTTGGTGACAAATCGTGGGCAAGGGGGGATCTGCAGGCTACCTTAAGTGGGTAAGCTGTTGTAGGATCACGCAATTGGATAGGAACAGGGGTTTGGACATCCTATGATTTTAACTTTGGTATTGCTGTCTATTGGCGCACTCCTGTTTTTGGTTATCGCCTATAACGTGGTGCAGCAATATAAGCAGAAGGCAGAGGCGGACAAGCGTCACGCCGTTGCCAGACACAAGACGGTGGCTGACGAGACCGAAGAAGTGTTGCTGAACGTCAATCTGGTGCCTTTCTCCAAGAACATGGTGTTGCTGTTGCAGCACCGGATCCTCGATGCCTATCGCGCTATCGCCCAGGTGATGCCGAACAATCAGATCAAGCAGCGCATCGTTGATGTGCAGACCCAGATCAAGAATGTACAGGAGAACTACAGCGTGCAGGATGAGGGGCAGTTCAAGACCCCGGAGTCCGATCGTCAGGCGATCCAGATGCTGCAGCTGGTCAAGAAGATGCGGGCCGTGCTGCGGGTCGAGCACAACAAGGGCAAGATTGACCCTCAGGGGTTTGCCCAGGAAGAGCGCCGCCTCGAGCTGATGCAGCTCAAGATCAACATCTCCAATCTGGTCAAGCGGGCGATGGATGCCCGCATTCAGGGCCAATATGGCACTTGCCGCCAGCTCTATACCAAGGGACTCTCTGCCATGGCGAGCGTGGGCGACAAGGATCCCTATCTGCTGGCCCGTGAAGAAGATATGCGTCAGGGGCTCAAGGAGCTTGAAGAGCTGCAGCAGCAAAACAGCGCGCAGGATCTGCAAAACATCAAGGACAAGGAAGCCGACGAGCTCGATGTCCTGTTTCAACCCAAGAAGAAATGGTAAGCATGTCCCACCCACTCGATTCCACACTGGGGCCAATGGCCCCATTTGTTTCTCAGCTGTTGGCCGAGCTGGCCGCCAGTGGCGTCACAATTTCCCTGCCAACGGTCGATCACCTCTGTTATCGGGCGGCTACCCTGCAGGAGTACTGCGCGCTATGTGCTGTGCTGGCTGAGGCAGGTACCTTGCTGGTGGAGGGTATGATTGGCGGACGTCCCATCGCCACCTATCAGTTGCATCAGCCGCTGTTGGCTGATGAGGTACAGGTACCCTGTATCGAGCTGGCAGCACCGAAACCGGGTCGCGTCCATCAGGCGGGGCTGGAACATATCGAGCTGGTGGTCACTTCACTGCAAGATCTGGTAGCGCGCTATCCCGAGCAGCCATTCAAAACTGGCAACATGCAGGATATCCGCAACCCCGATATTGGCCTGATGTTGCCCTCCGGACAGATCAAGTTTCATCTGCGCTCGCTGGCTGAGGTGATTGCCGAAGAGGTGGCGACCGGTGCTGTGGTCGCGGTGCCTGCGGATTATTTCGATCAGGAGTGATCCTGCTCTAAATGCGGTGCGAGCCTGACAGGCTCTTGAATAACGCAGCAAAAGGGGTCACCGGTGTGACCCCTTTTGTTATCTGGCGGTGCTGGGTTGCGAAAGCGCTATCTGCTCGTGGGTGACCCTGTTTGCGCTGAGCCTGTTACCCGTGTCGGTGGGGTTGCTGGGCGGGCAGTGGCGATTGGCTTCGCTGCTTGAGACGGCCGAGCCAGAGGCTCAAGCCTGCCGTCAGGATGAGGACCAGTTCAATTCCCATGACCAGACCGCCCAGCTCGCCTTGCTCCCAGAAGGGGTGCAGGTAAAGTCCCCCCAGACTCGCCCCCAGATAGTAGGCCACCAGATAGAGGGAGGAGGCGAGGGCCCGGTTGTGTTCGACATGATGACCGACCCAGGCACTGGCACAGGCGTGAGCCAGGAAAAAACCGAAGCTGGAAACCAGCAAGCCGCTCAGGATCCCGAGCAGACTGCCCTGCAGTAGCCACAGACTGCCGATAGCCATCAGCGCGATCCCGACCAGCAGCATCCGTTGTGCCCCCCAGCGGTTGGCAAAGCGGCCGCTCAAGGAGGAGGCTACAGTCCCCGAGAGATAGGTGAGAAACAGCATGCCGAGCCATTGGGTGGGCAGGGAGAAGGGGGGCTTGGCCAGCAAGAAGGTGAGGTAGCTGAACTGGTTCAGAAACACCATAAAGTTGAGCCCGCCGATAAGGTAAGCCCCTACCAGCAAGGGATTGGTCAGGTGTTGCTGCAAGGCGCGGGCAAATTGGCCGCGAACGGAGGCGCTCGCCACAAAGCGGGTCTGGTGGGGCAGCAGCCAGAAGACCAGCGGCAGCAGTAACAGGCTGATTACACCGATCCCCAGAAAGGTATGCTGCCAGTCGCCAAACCAGCCCGCCAGCAGGCCGCCGACCACCCGACCGGCAATGCCACCGAGGGAGTTGGCGGCAATATAGACCCCCACCGCCGAGAGGAGCGCCCGTTTGCTGAACTCTTCCCCCATATAGGCAATCGCGGTCGCGGGCAGTCCTGCCAGCAGCGCGCCCTGCAGGATGCGTAGCAGCAGCAGGGTGCCAAACTGCTCAACCAGCGGGATTAACAGTGAGAGCAGGATCGCCAGGGTGAGGGTACCCAGCATGACCTGCCGACGGCCATGGCGATCCGCCAGTCTGGCGCAGATCAGCAGGGAGGCGGCGAGGCCAGCAGTGCATCCTGCCAGGGTCCAGCTGGCCGAGAGGGAGTTGACCGAGAAGACCTCGGCAATCAGGGGTAACAGGGGATGGGTCTGGTAGAGGTTCAGAAACACCAGAAAAGAGCCCAGGCTGAGGGCCAGGGTTGCACGTATCCACTCGCGACTTCCAACTTCAATCATTGCGTATTGTCCTGACTACTTTTGGTCAGGGTAGAGTCCTTGCGGTTATAAATATAATATATTTAAGTTATCCATCTCATAAGATGAATTGATACATGGATCTGAAACAGCTCACCTATCTGCTGGCGGTCAGGGATGCCGGCTCATTTACCAAGGCAGCCAACAGTCTGCATGTGGCACAACCGGCCATCAGCATGGCCATCGCCAAGCTGGAGCAGCAGCTCGAATTGCGGCTGTTTGATCGGCAGGACCGGGCGGTACGGCTCACCCCGGAGGGAGAGGTGCTCTGTCGCCATGCCGAGCGTCTGTTGCTGCAGATGCATCAGGCCGAGGCCGAGATGGCCGAGCTCAAGGGGTTGGAGCGGGGGGAGGTGCGGATCGGGATCCCCTACATGATGGGCTCCTACTATTTCCCCCCTCGTCTGATGGCCTTCAAGCATCGCTATCCCGGCCTCAAGATCCGGGTCGAAGAGGCCGGCACCCGTGAGCTGCTCAGCCGGATGGTGGATGGCTCCCTCGATCTGGCCATTCTCATCACCAGTGATCTCCCCCCCGCCATTGAGGGGGCACATCTGCTGAGCGAAGAGATGTTGATGGTGGTGGGGGACGATCACCCCTTGCGTGGCGCATCGGCCGTCACCCTCTCGCAGTTTTTCGCTCAGGAGCTGGCGCTGTTTCGCCGTGGCTTTTATCACCGGGAGCATATGGAGGCGCTGGCCCAGAGCCTGGGCGTTGAACCCGATATCGCCTTCGAGAGCAATCTTATCCCTCTGCTCAAGGCGGTGGTGCGGCAAGGCTTTGCGGTGACAACCTTCTTGCGGATGGTGCTGGAAGAGGAGCCAGATCTGAGTGGCGTGCCCTTCGACCCGCCCATCTATCTCGATCTCTGCGTGGCGTGGCGGCGTGGCGATCCGCTCTCCATGGCCAACCGAGCCTTGCGCGATTTTCTACTTAAGGATCGCCCGGCCTGATGGCGGCGGGCCATTGCTGAAAGTTTGTTACTATTAACGGTGGGTTCGCTTGAGGGCTACACCATGAAATTGCAGCAATTGCGCTATATCGTCGAGGTGGCCAACCACAGGCTGAATCTGTCGGCCACCGCCGAGAGCCTCTTTACCTCCCAGCCCGGGATCAGCAAACAGGTGCGGATGCTGGAGGATGAGCTGGGGATCCAGATCTTCGAGCGCAGCGGCAAACACTTGACCCAAATCACCCCCATAGGTCGTGATGTGATCAAAGTGGCCGCGGAGGTGCTGGACAAGGTCGCCACCATCAAGGTGATGGCCAGGCAGCATGTGCATCCGGAGCAGGGAACCCTCACCATTGCCGCCACTCATCTGCAAGCCCGTTATATTCTGCCCGCCATCCTCAAGGGTTTCATGGCCCGCTTTCCCAAAGTTGCCGTAACTGTGATGCAAGGGAGTGCTGCGCAGTGCCGCGCAGCCGTGCATGATGGCGCTGCCGATCTGCTGCTGGCGGATGAACCGGAGGAGGGGAGCGATCTGCTCATGCTCCCCTCTTTTCAGTGGCAACGGGGCTTGGTGCTACCCAAGGATCATCCGTTGGCCAAAGCAACATCGCTGACCTCGGCCGAGCTGGTGGAGTTTGCATTGGTGACCGATGGAAGGGCGCTCTCTGCCGCTCATAGCACTGATTGCGCTCATGCCGAGAGCCGGATCGCCTGCTGTGCGAGCGACAGCGATGTGCTCAAGACCTATGTCAGACAAGGGATGGGCATCGGGGTGATGGCAACTTTTGCCTGGGAGCCCCAGCGCGATGGCGATCTGGTGCTCAAAACGGCGCCCTGGCTACCAGGCTGTGTGGCCGCTATCGGGTTGCGCAGAGGGGCATTTTTATGCGTCTATCTCTACGATCTGATTGAACGTCTCGCGCCGCAATTGACCCGCGAGCGGGTCGAACAATACTGTGCTGCCCGCACTGGCGAAGAGCTTGAAGAACTGTTGGCCAATCTGACCGTGCCACTTAGATAGCTTGGGTTGATGTGTGGTCATCCCAAGAAAAACGCCTCCCAATGGGAGGCGTTTGACTATCTGGTATTCGTCAATGCAGGCTCACTTCTTCAACATATGATCAAGCTTGTTAGCCTTGGTCGACAGATAGAACTCGTTGTGGGGATTGCGTCCTTCCTGCAACGGAACCCGTTCGGCCACCGGAATACCGAAGGATTCCATCGCTTTCATCTTGCGCGGGTTGTTGGTCATCAGTTTGAGAGACTTGACCTCAAGCTGCTTGAGCATATCGGCGCAGATGGTGTAGTCGCGCATATCGGCGGCGAAACCAAGGGCTACGTTGGCCTCCACGGTATCGGCCCCCTGATCCTGCAGGTGATAGGCGCGGATCTTGTTGAGCAAGCCGATGCCACGGCCCTCTTGACGCACATACAGCAACACGCCACGACCGGCTTTGGCGATATTCTCCATGGCCGCCTGCAACTGGAAACCGCAGTCACAACGCAGGCTGAACAGGGCGTCGCCGGTCAGGCACTCTGAGTGGATCCGGCCCAGCACGGGCTCGTCACCGGTAATGTCGCCCATCACCAGTGCGGCGTGGTCTTTGCCTGTGCCGGTTTCCTGAAAACCTACCAGCGTGAAGGTGCCCCAAGGGGTTGGCAATTTGGATTTGGCCACGAGGGTAACGCTGCTCATAGGTTGCTCCTTACTACTAACGGCTCAAAAAAGGGGGCCAGTTTAGCGCGCCTTGTCAGGAACGACCATAAGAACAAGTCCCTGCATTGCTTAATGAAATCTCCAAATGAGATACAAGCACAGCCGTCCGTCGGGGTTTTGGCCCTTTGTGCGGATTGATGACTGCCAGGCTCACCACATTCGGGTATAATCGGCGCCCATTAACCCACCCCTTCGGGATGGGAGCAACACAGTGCAGGAGAGAAGTTATGCCTCAGATGGCCCCCGTAATGACAATTGATGGCCCCAGTGGTGCAGGTAAAGGCACCTTGTGTCAGCTGCTTGCTGAGAAGCTGGGTTGGCACTTGCTGGACTCGGGCGCCATCTATCGGGTGTTGTCCCTGGCCGCCCTGCATCACGATGTAGAGCTGGACAGTGAAGCCTCACTGGTGCCGCTGGCTGCCAATCTGGATGTGCAATTTCAGGTAGAAGGCGATTTGGTCAAGGTGATCTTGGAAGGGGAAGATGTCTCCCGCACCATCCGCACCGAAGAAGTGGGTAATGCTGCCAGTAAAATCGCCGCCTTCCCCCGGGTGCGCGAAGCCTTGCTGCGCCGTCAGCGGGCATTTCGTCAGGCCCCGGGTCTGATTGCCGATGGTCGTGACATGGGCACAGTTGTTTTCCCCGAGGCCGAGGTGAAGATTTTCCTCGACGCCAGTGCCGAAGAACGGGCCCAGCGTCGCTATAAGCAGTTGCAAGATAAGGGCTTTGATGTTAACTTTGAGCGTCTTTTAACCGAGATTCGGGAACGCGACGATCGCGACAGAAATCGCGCTACTGCACCCCTGAAACCGGCAGAAGATGCTCTGGTGGTAGATTCTACCTCCATGACCATAGATGAAGTGCTGGCAACAGTACTCGCCTATGCAGAGCAACAACTTGGTGATGCCAGCGCAAGCTGACATCCGGTCGTCTGCACCAAGGATGGCGCAGATTATTTAAAACAGCCCCGCTTGTGCCGGATTGCAAGTGGATGTTTCATTTGTGACATAAACAATGATCGAATCTTTTGCTCAACTCTTTGAAGAGTCCCTGAACGCCGTTGAAACCCGTCAAGGTTCCATCGTCAAGGGTACTGTCGTTGCTATCGAGAACGGTTTCGTACTGGTTGACGCCGGTCTGAAATCCGAGTCCGCTATCCCGGCTGAAGAATTCAAGAACGCCATGGGCGAGCTGGAAATCAACGTCGGCGACACCGTTGACGTGGCTCTGGACTCTATCGAAGATGGTTTCGGCGAAACCAAGCTGTCCCGCGAAAAAGCCAAGCGCCACGAAGCCTGGCTGCAGCTTGAGAAGGCTTACGAAGAGCAAGCTACCGTTATCGGTATCATCAACGGCAAGGTCAAGGGTGGTTTCACCGTTGAACTGAACGGCATCCGTGCCTTCCTGCCGGGTTCTCTGGTTGACGTGCGTCCGATCCGTGACACCGCTCACCTGGAAAACAAAGAACTCGAGTTCAAAGTCATCAAGCTGGACCAGAAGCGCAACAACGTTGTTGTTTCCCGTCGTGCCGTGATCGAGACCGAGAACACCTCCGAGCGCGAAAGCCTGCTGGCTAACCTGCAAGAAGGTCAAGAAGTTAAGGGTATCGTCAAGAACCTGACCGACTACGGTGCATTCGTAGATCTGGGCGGTGTTGACGGCCTGCTGCACATCACCGACATGGCGTGGAAGCGCGTTAAGCATCCTTCCGAAATCGTCAACGTTGGCGACGAGATCGCTGTCAAGGTTCTGAAGTTTGACCGCGAGCGTACCCGTGTATCCCTGGGTCTGAAGCAGCTGGGCGAAGATCCCTGGGTTGCTATCGCCAAGCGTTACCCGGAGACCACCCGTCTGTCTGGCCGCGTGACCAACCTGACCGACTACGGCTGCTTCGTTGAAATCGAAGAAGGCGTTGAAGGCCTGGTACACGTATCCGAGATGGATTGGACCAACAAGAACATCCACCCGTCCAAAGTTGTTAACGTTGGCGACGTGGTTGACGTGATGGTTCTGGACATCGACGAAGAGCGTCGTCGTATCTCCCTGGGTCTGAAGCAGTGCAAATCCAACCCGTGGCAGCTGTTTGCCGAAACTCACGCCAAAGGCGACCGTGTTTCCGGCAAGATCAAGTCCATCACTGACTTCGGTATCTTCATCGGTCTGGATGGTGGCATCGACGGCCTGGTTCACCTGTCTGACATCTCCTGGAACAACCAGGGCGAAGAAGCCGTGCGTGAATTCAAGAAAGGCGACGAGATCGAAGCCGTTGTTCTGCAAGTGGATCCGGAGCGTGAGCGCATCTCCCTGGGTGTCAAGCAGATCGAAGAAGACCCGTTCAACAAGTACCTGGCTGACAACAAGAAAGGTGCTATCGTGAAGGGTAAGGTTACCGAGGTTGATGCCAAAGGTGCCGTTATCGAACTGGCTGATGGCGTAGAAGGCTACCTGCGTGCCTCCGACGCTGCTCGTGACCGTGTAGAAGACGCCACTCTGGTGCTGTCTGTTGGTGACGAAGTTGAAGCTAAATTCATGGGCGTTGATCGTAAGAACCGCACCGTAAGCCTGTCTGTCCGTGCTAAGGACGAGGCTGATGAGCGTGTTGCTATCGATAACCTGAACCAGCAAGAAGAAGTTGTGTTCAGCAATGCTATGATGGAAGCGTTCAAAGCCGCCAAGGGTGAGTAATCCTTGATGCAAGAAAAGGGCGGCATTGCGCCGCCCTTTTTTATCCTGGCAAAATGAATATTGCATGTGATCGGGGAAGGAGATTTAACGTTATGACCAAATCAGATCTCATCGAACAACTGGCAGCCAGCCGCATGCATATGCCGGCCAAGGATGTCGAAGCCGCCATCAAGGAGATCCTTGAGCAGATGGCGTCGACCTTGCAAAACGGCGACCGGATTGAAATCCGCGGATTTGGCAGTTTTTCACTGCACTATCGTGCGCCCCGTGTGGGCCGCAACCCCAAGACTGGGGACAAGGTTGAACTGACCGGGAAATATGTCCCGCACTTCAAACCTGGCAAAGAGTTGCGCGAGCGCGTCAACATCATTGAATGATGCAGAAATAGGCATACCTCGGGTATGCCTTTTTTCTTTTTGGCACCGATTCCTGTGCCAATCGTCTTGTTTCTTAAACTCTTTTCCCATTCACTCTAGAGTCTGCCTGCGATTTTAAGGATAATCAGCCTCTCATTAGATACTGACAGGGAGCTCTTATGAAGCGTATTTTGGCCCTCATTCCGCTGGTGCTGGTGTTTGTTCTGACCCTGGCGCTGGGCTCACAAAATGGCCAGCTGGTTCAGTTCAATTATCTGATCGCTCAGGGCGAGTTTTCGCTTGCCATGCTGTTGGGCTTCTTCTTCGCTGGCGGTTTTTTGCTGGGCTGGCTGGTATTCGGCCTGCTGTTCCTGCGCCTGAAAATGCAAAACCGCACCCTCAACCGCACCATGCGTCGTCAATCCCGCGAGTTGGAGCTGGCCCGGTCACCGGGTAAGGAATAATGTTCCTCAATGCTTGAACTGCTTTTCCTGCTGTTACCCATCGCCGCCGGTTATGGCTGGTACATGGGTCGCAGGAGTGTTCGCCAGGACACCCAGAAACAGAGTAACCAGTTTTCCCGCCAGTATGTGGCGGGCCTCAACTATTTGCTGTCAGATGAATCCGACAAGGCGGTGGATCTCTTTATCCAGCTGCTTGAGGTGGACAGTG
Organism: Aeromonas sp. R2-2; assembly: GCF_040908355.1. Classification (NCBI taxonomy): domain Bacteria; kingdom Pseudomonadati; phylum Pseudomonadota; class Gammaproteobacteria; order Aeromonadales; family Aeromonadaceae; genus Aeromonas; species Aeromonas sp. R2-2. Next base: position 13,044 of record NZ_JBFODQ010000037.1, read on the forward strand.
AAACCATCGAAACACACCTCTCCCTCGGCAACCTGTTTCGCCAGCGTGGAGAGGTTGATCGTGCCATCAAGATCCACCAGAACCTGGTGACCCGCCAACTGACCCGGGAGCAGCGTCAACTTGCCCTGCAGGAACTGGCGCGCGACTTTCTGGCTGCCGGTCTGCTCGATCGGGCGGAAGCCCTCTGGAACGAGCTGTGTGACGACAGCGACTATGAAGAGACGGCGCTGGCACAGCTGTTGATCATTCATCAACAACTGCGGGATTGGGACAAGGCCATCGATGTGGCGGTTCGTCTGCAAAAATACCAGGGCAAGAAGCTGGCCGACCCCATCTCCCATTTCTATTGCGAGCAAGCCGAGATCGCGCTGCGTGAGGGCAATAAAGGGGAGGGGCTGGCCAAGCTCAAACGGGCGCTCAGTATCAATCCGGCATGTGCCCGGGCCAGTTTGCGCCTCGCTGAGTTCGCCATGGCAGATGGAGAGTATGAGCAGGCCAGCAAGGAGCTGCTGCGGGTGTTCGAGCAAGATATCGACTTTGCCTCCGAGGCAATGCCCAAATTGCTCGAGTGCTATCAGCAATTGGGTCGCACGCCCGCCTTGATCCCGCTGCTTGAGAAGGCGGTGGAAGATCATGCCGGCGTCAGCGTGACCCTGGCTCTTGCCAAGCTGGTTGAAGAGCGTGATGGCCTGAGCCAGGCCCGTTCGCTGGTGTTGCGTCAGCTGCGTCGTCATCCGTCGATGAAAGGTTTTTACCAGCTGGTGGGTTTTCAGCTGGCCAGTGCGGAAGAGGGGCCTGCCAAGGAGAGCCTCGAACTGCTGCAACAGCTGGTCGGCGAGCAGATCAAAATCAAGTCAACCCACAAGTGTCGGCAGTGCGGCTTTGCCACTCATTCGCTGTTCTGGCAGTGCCCGTCTTGTCGCCAGTGGGGTTCCATCAAGCCGATCCGCGGTCTGGACGGTGAATAACAAGCAATAGGATGTGAGATGCAAGATCCCAAAGTACTGGTAGCGCTGGATTATCAGCACGAGGCAGATGCCTTAGCGTTCGTTGAACGTATCTCTCCGGCCCAGTGCCGTCTCAAGGTAGGCAAGGAGATGTTTACCCTGTTTGGCCCGCAGTTCGTACGCCAGCTAGTGGCCAAGGGATTCGATGTCTTTCTGGATCTGAAGTTTCACGATATTCCCAATACTGTTGCCAAAGCCGTGGCAGCCAGTGCTGAGCTCGGTGTCTGGATGGTCAACGTGCATGCCAGTGGTGGTGAGCGGATGATGCGTGCCGCCAAAGAGGCGCTACTGCCTTATGGCGACAAGGCCCCCCTGCTTATCGGCGTGACCGTGCTGACCAGCATGGAGCAGTCCGACATGATCCCCCTCGGGTTGGATGTGAGCCCGGCCGAGCAGGTGATCCGGCTGGCTACCTTGACCAAAACATCCGGTCTGGATGGGGTGGTCTGCTCTGCCAACGAGGCCCATGAGTTGAAAGCCTTGCTGGGCGAAGATTTCAAGCTGGTGACCCCGGGTATTCGCCCGACCGGTTCAGCGGCCGGGGATCAGCGCCGGGTGATGACACCGAAAGCGGCGGTCGAGGCGGGGTCCGATTATCTGGTTATCGGTCGCCCGATTACGCAGGCTGCCGATCCGGCCGCCATGCTGGCCAGCATCAATGCCGAGCTGGCTGGTGCGTAACAGGCTCACTCAGTGATACGCGGTGCAGGCCGAGCAACAGGCCTGCACCGGCCCCGATAAGATGAGAGCCGATGTGTACCCTGGCATTGATCAGGGTGGATATCGGGCTCTCTCCTGCGTTGTAGAAGTCCATCGCCAGCTTGAGCCCCATCCCTGCCAACAGTAGCCAGCCCGATGTGCGGCGTCCGTGGCGGATATCCTGCATTGCCCCCCAGACAAACAGGCCATGCAGCGAGCCGGATAGCCCCATGTACCACTGGGTCTGCGGGCACCACCACCAGATCCCCAAGCCCACTGCCAACCAGAGCAGCAACATCAGCAGAGGCAGGCGAATCCCACCCAGATAGTCGCGAAACAGGCTATAGAGGATGGCGAGGCCGCCCAGATTGAGCAGCAGGTGCCACAGATTGGTATGAGCCAGATTGCCTGTTATGATCCGCCACCCTTCGCCCCCGGCGATCAAGGGCCGATCGAAGGAGAGCTGAAGATTGGGAACGGTAAAGAAGAGTAGCAAGCTGGTGAGAGAGAGCGTGATAACCCAGAGCAATCCAGATTTGTCTGACAACATGAAACAGTCCAACGACAAGAACAGTCGATACTGTACACGTTGCACCCGAGCCCTCAAAGCCTGCCTGTGCGATTATATTGTGCCGGTTGACAATCACACGCCCCTCTACATCTTGCAGCACCCCAACGAGGTGGCACATCCCAAGGGGACTGCGGCGCTGCTGGCGGCCTCTTTGCAACAGTGCGAGATCCATGTGGGGGAGGACTTTTCCCGCGATGAGTGGCTCAATGGGTTGCTTGTAGATCCTTCCCGTCGCTGCTATCTACTCTGGCCGGATGAGGATGCCATTTCGCTGACCGATCTTCGCCAACAGCGGGAGAGTGAATCCTCTGGCAAAACGTCCATCGCCTTTATCTTGCTCGACGGCACCTGGCGCAAAGCCTATCGCATGTTGCAGAGCAACCCGGCGCTGGCCCGCTTGCCCCGCATCGGCATTGGTGCCATTGCCGGTCAATATGCCATTCGCAAGAAACCCTTTCCCGATGCCCTCTCTACCATAGAGGCGGGCTATCACCTCTTGTCCCGGTGGGAGGGGAGGCCGGAGCACTATGCGCCCTTGCTGACCCTGTTTAACCGGTTGAATACCCAGTGGCAGGACTTTGCCGAAGGCCGCCGCGCGTGACATTTGAAGGAGTTATCAAGATGAAAAAAGCAGTCGTGGTTTTCAGTGGCGGTCAGGACAGCACCACCTGTCTGGTACAGGCATTGGCTCAGTATGATGAAGTGCACGCCATCACCTTCGACTATGGCCAGCGCCATCGGGAAGAGATCGACACCGCGCGCCGTCTGGGCAGTGCTCTGGGGATCGCCGCCCACAAGGTGATGGATGTGACGCTGCTCAATGAGCTGGCGGTCTCTGCCCTGACCCGTGACGACATCCCGGTCAGCTGTGAGCTGCAGGATAATGGCCTGCCCAACACCTTCGTGCCGGGTCGCAATATCCTGTTCCTGACCCTGGCTTCCATCTATGCCTATCAGGTGGGCGCCGAAGCGGTGATCACCGGTGTCTGCGAGACCGACTTCTCCGGCTATCCCGATTGCCGTGACGAGTTCGTCAAGGCCCTCAATCAGGCGGTGTCGCTGGGGTTGGATCGCGGCATCCGTTTTGAAACTCCCTTGATGTGGCTCGACAAGGCCGAGACCTGGGCTCTGGCGGATCACTATGGTCACCTCGACACGGTGCGCCAGCAGACCCTGACCTGCTACAACGGCATTGCCGGTGACGGTTGCGGCACGTGTCCTGCGTGTGAACTGCGCAGTCGCGGCCTGAACAACTATCTGGCCGACAAGGCGGGCATCATGGTCAGACTGTTTGAGAAAACCGGGCTGGGTGAGAAAAGCGCAGAGTGAGCCTGCGTCTTGCCGTGGCTTGGGGTATAATCCGCGACTTTTGCAACAAGCCGTGATCGAGATGCACTACCCAATCAACGAGATTTTCCAGACCATCCAGGGGGAGGGCATCTTTACCGGCCTGCCCGCCATCTTTGTTCGCCTGCAGGGTTGCCCGGTGGGCTGCCCCTGGTGCGATACCCGTCATACCTGGGTTGTTGATCCGGCTCGTGAAGTGGGCAAGGCTGCGGTGCTGGATCGCTCCAACGAATCCGATTGTTGGAGCCAACTTAGCACCGCGCAGATTATCAAGAGCTTTACCGACCTGGGTTATCAGGCGCGCCATGTGGTGATCACCGGTGGCGAGCCCTGCCTCTACGATCTGCACGAACTCTCGTCAGCCCTGCTGGCGGCGGGTTATCAGGTGCAGATTGAAACCAGTGGCACCAGCGAGATCAAGACCCATGAGCAGACCTGGGTGACCGTCTCCCCCAAAATTGGCATGAAAGGGGGGCTGCCTGTGCTGGTCTCGGCGCTGGAGCGGGCCAACGAGATCAAGCATCCGGTGGCCACCGAGCACCATATTGAAGAGCTGGATACGCTGCTCGCTACTGCTACCCTGCGCCCTGATGTGGTCATTGCCTTGCAGCCGATCAGCCAGAAGCCAAGGGCCACCCAATTGGCGATGGATACCTGTATCGCGCGTAACTGGCGACTCTCAATCCAGACTCATAAATATCTGGATATCGATTAATATGGATTGGCTATCCGACGAACAGGTACTGCTGACCCTGACCAACAAGATGCCTTACGGTAAATATCAGGGGCGGCGTATCATCGATATTCCAGAGCCCTATCTGGTGTGGATGGCGCGCAGCGGTTTTCCGGCGGGTAAATTGGGCCAGACGCTGGCGTTGGCTTACGAAATCAAACTCAATGGACTTGAGTCCATGATTATTCCCATTATTAACAGGATGTCGGTATGAGAATATATACGAGGCAGGGCGATAAGGGCATGACCCGGCTGGCCGATGGTATCCCATTGCCCAAGGATCATTTGCGGGTCGAGACCTACGGTTATATCGATGAGCTCAACTCCCATATTGGCTTGCTGATTTGTGATGTGCCGTCGCAAGAGATCGGTTTATTGGCTGATTTACAGCTGTTGCAACAGGAGTTGTTTGATCTGGGGGGGGAGTTGGCATTTTCCAGCGACGCCCAGAATGAATCAATTTGGCAAGTTAATGCCGCCTGGACCACTCGCCTTGAACAGCAGATAGATCGTTATAGTGAGCCATTGCCGCCGCTGCGCCAATTTATATTGCCCGGTGGTTCCCGTGCCGCGGCGCAAGCACATGTGGTGCGCACTCTGGTGCGTCATTGCGAGCGCTTGCTGCTGACATTGAGCCGGGAAGAGCGGGTCAATCCCGAGGTGCTGCCCTATCTGAACCGGATGAGTGACTGGTTCTTTACCGTTGCCCGCTATCTCATCTGCGTAGCAGGGTATCGTGAAGTGCTGTGGGTCAAGGCAGCAGATCGCCCGCAATCGGCTATCTGATATTTCACGTTTAAGCGGCAATAAAAAACCTCGCCTTGGCGAGGTTTTTTATTAGCAACGCAAGAGCTGTCAGATAGCAAAATCTTCCAGTGATTTGCCTGCTGCCACTGCGCTGGCAATAGCCGAAGGCATACGGCCCTGGCCGGTCCAAGTTTTCTCTACGCCATTATCCTGATAGCGATATTTGGCAGGACGTGGCGCCCGCTTGGCTTTTTCTGATTTGCCGGGGTTGGTGGCGACCGCGCTTACCAATTCTGCCGGGTCAATACCGGCGGCTTTCAGCATTTCGCTATATTCGTTAATTTTCCGCAGATGCTCTTCACGGGCCTGGCGCTCGGCAGCTTCATCCTGCTGACGTTCAGCAACGATAGTAGAGAGTTTTTCCAGTGCCTCTTCCAGTTGTTCCAGAGAAAGTTCGCGGCAGGTCGCACGCAGACTGCGGATATTAAGCAGTACCTTTAAAAATTCATTCATAGGAGTTACCACGTCGAGTCAGAGAAAAATATTATGTTCCAGCTGATTCTTGCTTGGCGATTTAAATAAGTCAAGCCGGGTTAAATATAATATCCGTGGGGAACATCAATACAGATATTTAATATGGCCTGCAATAGGCTTGGAGATTGGATGCCAATGAAACCGCAGTAGGTGAAAATAGCGTCAAAACAGGCGTTGTTGCATCATTTGACTACCATTTTTCGACCTTGATATGTTTATCGTGACTATTTAATCAAAAAACTTGCTATAAGCTGCCATCTCGATAAAATGTGCGGCGAATACCTTTAAGTAGAGGCGCGCTGCCTATGAGTATTTGTGCGGAGGGTGATGCCTGTGATGCACAAGGAAAGGAGTCAGCGCCGAAGTGGCCAGGCCATCATACCGGGCTGCTGGTTCTGCATCTAATAGGTGCAGGACTGCCATAGTCATCCACTATGGAGCGCTACCTGAAGGGGCTGAGGAGTATAACCTCCCCATAGGTTTTGTTTCTTTAGATCCTCTCGGTAGATCTCCACCTGTAATCTTTAGGTGCAAAGAGATCATGGACATTAGTCATTTCGCCGACTCCGGTTGGTCCGTTCTTCCCCCCCTGTTGGCTGTCGCGCTGGCGATCCTAACCCGCCGCGTACTGTTGTCCCTTGGTGTGGGCATCGTCACCGGCAGTTTGCTGCTCAATCAGTTTTCGCCCCTCGAATCCCTGCATTACATGTTGAATACCGTGCTCAAGATCTTCTGGGTCGATGGCGCGCTCAATCGTGACAACGTCAACATGATCCTGTTTATGCTGCTGCTGGGTGGCCTCATCAGCCTGATGAGCGTCTCCGGGGCGACCCGTGCCTTTGCCGAGTGGGCCGAGCGTCGTGCCAAGACCCGCAAGGGCGCCAAAGCCCTGACTGGCATGATGGTGTTTGCCTTCTTTATCGATGACTTCTTCCACAGCCTGTCGGTGGGGGCCATCTGCCGTCCGGTGACCGACCGCTTCCAGATCTCCCGTGCCAAACTGGCCTATCTGCTGGATTCCACCGCGGCGCCGGTCTGCGTGCTGATGCCCATCTCCTCCTGGGGCGCCTATATCATCGCCCTGGTTGGCGGCATCATGGCGGCCCACGGTCTGACCGAGCAGAGCCCCATCGCTGCGTTTGTCGAGATGATCCCGATGAACCTCTACGCCGTCTTCACCCTGATCATGGTGTTGGTGGTGATCGCCTGTCAGCTGGATATCGGCCCGATGCGTCAACACGAAGCGTGGGCGCTGGAAGGCAAGCTGTGGGATGAGTCCAAGGGCCGCCCCATCGGTCTGGATATGGAGAGCCCGGAAGAGAGCAACGGCGGCATGATCGACATGGTACTGCCGATCCTGACCCTGACCGCCGCCACCATCTATTTCATGATTGATTCCGGTGCTGCGGTGCTGAGCGAGAAAGGGCTGCCCTTCAGCGTGCTTGGCTCGTTCGAAAACACCAACGTCGGCTCTTCGCTGGTCTACGGTGCCCTGTGCAGTCTGGTGGTCTCCATCGGTCTGGCTATGCGCCTGAAGCTGGGTGCCAAGAACTGGATCAAGGCCGCGCCGCAAGGCGTCATGGCCATGCTGCCAGCCATCAACATCCTGCTGTTTGCCTGGACCATAGGTGCCGTGGTACGCGACGTGGAGACCGGCAAGTACCTGGCTTCGCTGGCTAACGGCAACCTGCCGATCGAAGTGCTACCTGCCGTGGTCTTTATCCTCTCCTGTGCCATGGCGTTTGCTACTGGTACCAGCTGGGGTACCTTCGGCATCATGCTGCCGCTGGCCGGTGACATGGCCGCCGCCAGCGACATCAGCCTGATGCTGCCGATGCTGGCTGCGGTACTGGCTGGCTCGGTGTTCGGGGATCACAGCTCACCCATCTCCAGCACCAGCATCCTCTCTGCCACCGGTGCCGGTTGCCATCACATCGATCACGTGATGACCCAGCTGCCCTATGCACTGGCCATCGCCTTCGGCGCGGCCATCGGTTACCTGGCGATGGGCTTGATGCACTCCAGCCTGGCCGGTTTCAGTGTCAGTGCCCTCTGGTTCGTGCTCTTTACCAGCTATCACCTGAAAAAGGCCAAAGCGCGGCCAGAGCTGGCCACCGCGTAACATTTATAGAGCAAGGGGCCCGCGGGCCCCTTGGTTTTGTCAGGGGCTTTGGTTAGCATGCGCCCCATAAATTCAGTTTCGGAACAGTATCATGGCTTCACTGCACTACAAATTTGCCACCATGAATTCAGGCAAATCCACCCAGCTCATTCAGGCGCACTTCAACTATCTGGAGCGGGGCATGCATCCTCTGGCGATGACGCCAGCCATCGATGACCGTTTCGGGGTCGGGGTGATCAGTGCCCGGGTTGGCCTTGAACTGAAGGTGGACGTGTTCAGCGACAGCTGCGATCTGTTTGAAATGGTGAAAGCGCGCCATGCGAAGAAACATATCGATGTTTTCATCGTGGACGAGGCCCAGTTCCTGACCCGTGAGCAGGTCTACCAGCTGGCCCGCATCGTCGATGAGCAGGATATTCCGGTGATGGCCTATGGCCTCAAGACCGATTTTCGCGGTGAGCTGTTCCCCGGTTCCTACCATCTGCTCTGTCTGGCCGACAAGTTTGAAGAGCTGAAGAGCATCTGCTGGTGTGGCAACAAGGCTCACATGAACTCCCGGGTCAACGAAGCGGGGCAGGTGATGCGTGATGGCGAACAGGTGGAGATCGGCGGCAACGATCGCTATGTATCGCTCTGTCGCAAACACTATCTCGAAGGTCGGGCCTACAAGTAATTCGGCTGCGATATTTGAATCGTCGAGCAGGGCGCCAATCTGGCGCCCTTTTTATTTTCCCCAACTTCTATCGCTGTGGTTCAGTCGATCTCGATATCCACCGGCGCAATGATGGGGTCGGCCACCGGCAGGCGTTGAAACAGCTGGCGAAAATGGTGCTGTACCCGGCCGATATCCACCAGCGACATGCCGGAGGCAAAACCGAACCAGACATAGAGCCCGGTGAGATCGCGAAACATCGGCGGCAAATAGCGGGGAGCGGCGATCAGCCCCTCCAGATAGTGCTGATAGAGCACCGGAATGTCATCCAGTGTCACCTTGCCGACAAACAGCATTGGCAGGATCTCGGGCACCCCTTCCAGCACGGCGCTGCGGATAAAGTTGACCGTCTCCACATAGCCACGCACGTAGGAGAGATCCTTGGTAAAGCAGGCGCCGCCGTCCACCATGCCGCCACGAAAAACCCGCTGGGTGATCTTGTAGGCGTCGTGCTCGCTGGTGCCCTGCTGCACGAAGTGCTGAAACACCTCGATAAAATCGGCGCCGCGCTCGGCCATGTCGATGGCCATCACCCGATCGGAAATGCGCTTGGCCCGATCCGGAAAGGAGCTGAAGGTGAGGGTCTCTATCAGGACAGCCAGCCCCTCCTGACAGGCGGTGATCCGCGGTGAACCGGCGCTCAGCCAGGTGGCATAAGGCTGCTGGCGACCGTTGAGGGTGGTGCCGACATGGACCCACCCCTCGTGTACCTCCAGCACCTGCAAGTCCAGCTCGGAGAAACGGGCGTGGGAGTTGAGCTTGATGTAGTCGCCACCGGCAGCGGCATCGGAGACAATCCCATCGCTCAGCTTCACCTGCACAGTGCCGTCACTGAAGTAGCTCGACAGCTTGCCCTGCAGTTTGGCGACCGCGGCCTCTCCTTCGAACTCCTTGGGGTAGGGGCGCACCAGATGGCGCGCGCCGGGCAGGGAGAAGATATCGCACAGGCGGGCGCCCAGCTCCTTGAGAGTCTTGCGATCCCCGCGCAGGTGATCGCTGGCAGAGCCATAAAGCAGCTGGCTGTAACGCTGAAAATCGGGTTGGCCCCGCTGGCGCAGCATCTCGATCACCACCATGTACTGATCGACCGTCTCTTGCAGGATCCGGCCAAGATCGTCCTGTGGCCCCAGTTTTCTGCGGATCCGGTCCCGCAGCTCTTTGAGCTCCAGATACTTGTTGCGCGGATCGAAGCCGAGGGGGAGGGCATCATAGAAGTGCCTGTCGATAGCGGGCAGCTCCCTGCCACCGCTTGCCAGAAAGCGATCCTGCAGATGGCGTGGCCATTTGATGGCATCCAGAATGCGGATGGGTTTTTGCAGGGTGAGCAGCTCATCCGAGAGTGATTTCAGATGAAGGCGATACTTTTCTTGGATAGTCATGGGGCCCCCTGTGGGGCAAGCGTCATCGTGGATTTGGCTGAGTATATGCATAGCGCTTGCCAAAAAGAAGCGAGCCGCAGGGTTATCGGGTTGGCGTGCTTTTTGTTGATAGCAAATTGGTTTAGACTGCGCCCCTTGATCCCAATCTTGTCGTGGAAATGATGAATATCCCCAGCTCCGAAATGATAATGCGTTGGTTGCAACAGGCTCGTATCGAGCACTATGTCTGCGACCAGTGTCACGGTATCCACATTGTCTCTTTGCAGTCGGTCGATGGTATTCAGGAGAGCCGGATCTTCGTGGAAGAGGAAGGCCTGCTGTTCTCCTCCGAGCTGGAAGTGCGCCCCTCCGCAATGCTGCCGCTGGTTGCCGAACTGGGCCGACTCAATATGCAGTACCCCTCCCTCAAGGTGTTCCTCGATATCATCGATGACAACCTGCCGCGGCTGGTGGTCGGCCACACCGTCTTTACCAAGGCCGGACTCAGCGTCGAGCAGTTCCTGTTGTTCGTGCAAAGCACCATCGCTGCCACCCACGAACTGGTTGCCGAATGCGAACGTTCCGGCTTCCTCAACCTGCCGGAAATCCAGGTTGCACCGGAATCTGTGCATTAAGTGTTCGAACGGTTCGCCAGGTGAAAAAAAGCCGTTGACGCGGGCGGGGCTTTCCCCTAAATTACGCCCCGTTCCAGCGCAACAGCGCAGCGAACGCCGTGTTGGCTGAACACGTTAAACCACAGACCAAAATTTGGTGAGGTGTCCGAGTGGCTGAAGGAGCACGCCTGGAAAGTGTGTATACGGCAACGTATCGAGGGTTCGAATCCCTCCCTCACCGCCAAATATAACCCGTTGAATTTCAACGGGTTTTTTCATTTCTAGACTTACGTGATTTTTTTCCTGGATCAACTGGGTGGAACAATCATGTATCTGAGTAAAAATGCCTCCGGCACCTACTACACTCGGCTTCCCTTGCCCAAGATTTTGCGTGACCGAGGCTTGCCCTTCGCTATCCGTACTTCCCTTTGCACCAAAGATCGCCGAGTCGCCGTAGATAGAAATCTGGCTGTGGCAGCTCGAACTCGCGCACTTATCGCGGCTACCCCTGCGGATACTTCCCCCCGCAGTTTCTATCGCTGGATCCGCGCCGATCTAGACGCGTTCAAAGTTGCGGGGTTCATCCCTCCTCAAACACCTTCCACACCTCGTGAACTTTCTGTTGATGCCTCAGCTTGCCCCAGCAGTGGGATCACGCTCACCCACGCACTGGCTAGATTCATCGAGACTAAAACCAGTGAGGGGATCCAGCATAAGTCGGTGGGCCAGCTCCAACTTCGGATCAACGCCTTCGTCACCTAGGCCAAAGGGGTCAAAGTCGATGAGGTGACGCCCGCGCTAGCACAAGAATATCGCAACGGCTTGCTGCGTAAGGCCGACATCAGTTTCAAAACCAAGACCGATTATTTGGCTGCCCTGAAACAGTTCTTCCGTTGGTGCGTGGCACTGGACTATTGCAGTCGTAACCCATTCGATGGGCTGACGGCAGGTAAAAAGCCGAACAAACGGGCGGATGAGGAGCGAGTGCGTTGGTATCGCCCTCAACTGGCTCAGCTGTTTGCCAGCCTGCGCAGCAAACAATCCCAGAAAGGTAAAAAATTGAAAATCCAGGACTGGTGGGTACCGCTCTTGTGCCTGTACGCAGGGCTGCGTCCCTCTGAGGCCTGTCAGCTCAAAACTCACAACATCAAACAGGTCGAGGGGATTTGGTGTTTGGTGGTCGATGCGGGAGAGGCGGATCAACAGCTCAAAACTGCCAATGCGTACCGTACCGAGCCACTGCACAGTGCGTTGATCGGACATCAATTCCTGGACTATGTGGAGAGTCGTCGCAGTCAAGGGAAAGTATTTTTGTTCGATGACCAACCATCAGGCAAAGATGACGACTGGGCGCATAACATCACCTGTCGCTTCCAACGCCACCTCAATGATGCTGGCATCGTAGGTCAGGGTCGCCCCACCATTTACGGGATGAGACACTCGTTTATCGATGAGCTGCAACAGGCGGACGTTGCTGAGCATATTGTGGCCGAACTTGCGGGACACAGTAAAAATGGCCTGACGTTTGGGCGCTACGGCAAGCGACTAGGTATTGCGTTGCTGCGAGAAAAAATCGAGTTAATCCCCCAGCGATTTAGTCGATTTTTGAATATCAGGCGAAATAGGCATTTGAGTGGGTGAGGTGGTAATGCCTCCAATCAGTTGAAATGGTGCCTTTCTATAAAGGCACCAATCACTTTCTCGTGGAGCTCAACGGAACGAGAGAAGCAGATGGTCTTGCGAGCCAATCGCTTGATGCGCGTTCTGAGCGTCAGGTTGTTACGCTCGATACGCTGGGTGAATATCTTCCCGGTCAGATGCATCTCGCTCGGCACCTCTCTGGCATAGCTTCCCCAGTCATCACTGGTGATAAAGCCAATCTGGAACGGAGAAAGCAGGCTCAGCAAGCGACGGCATGTCTCATCGTTGCGTGGGCCAAAGGTATAGGCCACGACTCGTTTTCTCTTGGTATCAAAGGCATACCAAAGCCAATGTCGATGCTGTTTATTGCCGACATAGGCCCACTGTTCATCAAGTTCACAGATAAGCGCCACGTCATCGAGCACCACCTTTTCGGAGGTTACTTGCCTTGGGGTGAGTTTTTTAGGGCGCGTCTGACGGTGTTGATGCCAATCTTGAGGACGCGAGCAGTATCACGAACACCTGAGCCGTTGAACGCCATATCAACAATCTTGTCTTTGACGCCAGGCTTGCGGGCTTCATAGGTGTAGGTGAGCTGAAACACGTGCGGACAGACGGGGCAACGATAGCGAACATGGCCGGAAGGGGTCTTCCCATGGCGATATACGTGGTCAGAGTTGCAACGAGGGCAGTGAACGGGGATGGATGCCATGAAGCTATGAGTCTCAAAGGCACCCATCATATCAGCTCAACCGATCGGAGGCATTACCTACTCATTTAATATATTTTTTAAATATTATCATCGTTCACTACCCCCCTCTAAATTTATAAGATTACTATAAATCGACGAGTAAAAATGTGAATTGCATCATGACTAAAAATTATTTTAGTCAATACTACTGCACCTGAGATGAAAATGTAAGCGTTCAGCCGACGATCGCGTCAGCGTGACGACCCGTCACCTCGTCGGCATCGACGCGACTTTGCACAACTCCTGGCAAACTCAGCTACAGCCCAAGCGACCGGATATGCCCCAGAGGCTGCTCCGGTCTTGCCCGCTAACCATTCCTCTTCCCTTGCCCTTCCTTAGCGTTTCCATCTTTCAATCTGTGTTATCTCCACACCAGAGCCACTTGCTCCGGTCTAAACATCCCCATGGTCTCCCGGCAGAAAGACCGGAAACTGTGACCAGAGGGTTTTTCTGGGGGCATTAACGTCAGGGGAGGAGATGAATTCTGGTTTGGGCTAGATCGTGACCCATTCACCAGCTGAGCTGACCGGATAGGGACCGGAGTAATCGTCAGTCGAATTTGAGTTGAGAGAAAACAGGGAGAGTGGAGCGTTCACTGCGAGGGGAATGTGGCAGAGCAAGCGGTGAGAGGTAGCTGACTCAGCTTGAAACAATGGAGAGATGGATACGAAAAAGCCCAGCCATAAGGCTGGGCTTTAGAAGATGGCTCCCTCGACAGGACTTGAACCTGTGACATACGGATTAACAGTCCGCCGTTCTACCGACTGAACTACGAGGGAAAAGTGGCTCCTCCTACTGGACTTGAACCAGTGACATACGGATTAACAGTCCGCCGTTCTACCGACTGAACTAAGGAGGAATTGCCTGTCTCGTTAAGACGGGGCGAATATTAATGACCAGGGCGGCGGGTGTCAACCCGCGAATTTCCCGAAAACCGGATTTTCGGACTGTTTGCCCAAAAGTTGCGCTTTGCGGTTTATTTTCAGCACAATCAGTCCCTTGCCATCACCTTGGCGAACTGATGCAGGGGACATTGGTTCGGTTCGCATCAACTTGATGATGACAGCATGATGTCGCGAACGTGCTGGCAATCCGGTGAGGCTCAAATGGTAATCTTTGTGGCTAAAAGGGGGAGAGCTGGAGTCAAGATCGGCGATTTGGCGGCAAATAGGCCAAATAATGGGTGAGCGCGCGTTTCATTGATCCTGCCCATCGAAAAAATGGCCCGTCTGGAGTAAGGTTACGCAGGATACCATCGCCGCGTCGACAGCCCTGCCGGCCCTTGATGATGATCGGGCGCCGGATCTCTCCGGCCTTTATCTCCCTCTTCTGGTATTACGATATACATGCACAAGCAAGCCTCTTTAAATAGCGTGAAGCTCGCCATAGCCTTACGCCAGTCCTGTATTGATGAACCCTACAGCATGGCCCGCTTCGGCCGTGATCTTATCGCCGGTGTGACGGTGGGCATCATCGCCATCCCGCTCGCCATGGCGCTGGCCATCGCCAGCGGTGTACCGCCGCAACACGGTCTCTATACCGCCATCATCGCCGGTATCGTGATCGCCGTGACCGGTGGCTCCCGTTACTCCATCTCCGGCCCGACCGCTGCCTTTGTAGTGATCCTCTACCCGGTCGCCCAGCAGTTCGGGGTTGGTGGTCTGTTGATGGCGACGCTCATCTCCGGCCTCTTTCTGGTGGCGATGGGGATGGCCCGTCTTGGCCGCCTTATCGAGTACATTCCCCCGTCAGTGACGCTGGGCTTTACCGGTGGTATCGCCATCGTGATCGCCACCTTGCAGGTCAAGGACTTCTTCGGCCTGAGCGTGCCCGAGATGCCGGAAACCTATCTGGGCAAGGTCGAAGCGCTGGCCGCCGCTCTGCCAACCTGGCAGTGGGGCGATACCCTGGTGGGGGTCGCAACGCTGGCCGTGCTGCTGCTCTGGCCGCGCCTGCGTCTGCCGGTGCCCGGCCACCTGCCCGCGGTGCTGGTCGGGGTAGGTCTGGGTTTTGGCCTCCATTACTTTGGGGTGGATGTGGCCACCATCGGCAGCAAGTTCAGCTATACCCTGGCCGATGGCACCCAGGGGATGGGGATCCCGCCCATCGCGCCGACCCTGGTGATGCCCTGGGCCTTGCCCGGACCGGATGGCTTGCCGGTTGAATGGAACCTGGCGGCTGTTGAGCGGCTGCTGCCTGCCGCCTTCTCCATGGCGATGCTGGGGGCGATCGAGTCGCTGCTCTGCGCTGTGGTGCTGGATGGCATGACCGGTCGCAAACACAGCTCCAACGCCGAACTGGTGGGGCAGGGGCTTGGCAACATCTTCGCCCCCTTCTTTGGCGGTATTACCGCTACCGCCGCCATCGCCCGCTCTGCCGCCAACGTGCGTGCCGGCGCTACGTCCCCCGTCTCGGGGATCGTTCATGCGCTGGTGGTGCTGGCCGCCATTCTGGTGCTGGCCCCCTGGCTCTCCTGGTTGCCGCTCTCGGCCATGGCTGCCTTGCTGCTCATCGTGGCCTGGAACATGAGTGAAGCGCACAAGGTGGTGGAGCTGATCCGACGCGCGCCCAAATCCGATGTGCTGGTGCTGCTGGTCTGCCTGTCACTCACTGTCATTTTCGACATGGTTATCGCCATTACCTTCGGGGTGATCCTGGCTTCCCTGCTCTTTATGCGCGAAATCGCCAAGATGACCAAACTGCACGACTTGGCCGAGCACAAACGCTATGCCCATGAGGTGCCGGACAGCGGCCTGCTCTACAAGATCAACGGCCCGCTCTTCTTCGCCGCGGCCGAACGGGTCTTTGCCGAGCTGGAAGCGCAAGTGAAAGGACACAAGGTGCTGGTGTTGCAGATGGAGGCGGTTTCCATCCTCGATGCGGGCGGCCTGTCTGCCTTCCTCCACTTTGGCAAGCAGATGGCTAAAGCCGGTGTCGAGTTGCGGGTGGCCGAGTTGCAGTTCCAGCCGCTCAAGACTCTGGCCCGCGCCAAGGTGCGGCCGCAGCCCGGCAAGCTGGAATTCTACGGCTCGCTGGAAGAGGCGCTCAAAGGTGAACATTTGCACGAAGCTGCAGTAAATTGATTGAAAGGGATACGAAACGGCATGTTTTTGGTCACTTGGTTCGGATATTGAGCAAACAAACGCAAAAAGTAAAAAATTGCATTGACCAAAAGCCATCGTATCCCTTACATTACGCCCCGTTCCAGCGCAACAGCGCAGCGAATACCGTGTTGGCTGAACACGTTAAACAACAGACCAAAATTTGGTGAGGTGTCCGAGTGGCTGAAGGAGCACGCCTGGAAAGTGTGTATACGGCAACGTATCGAGGGTTCGAATCCCTCCCTC